>JAFIEY010000217.1 GCA_020832345.1 Cryomorphaceae bacterium
GGAAACAGTTTTATTTTCCCTGTAGGAAAAGGAACGGTCAGGCCCATTGGAGTGGTCAATGCTTCTGAGGAAACATGGAAATCTGAGTATTTCGACAATAATCCCAATACTGCTGTAAGCAATAACGTTAATTTAGGCAGCGGCCCAACCGGTTTTGGCCCGGACGGAGGGATTAGTTCAATAGAATATTGGAAGTTAGGTACGCCTACACCGGCAACGGCCAACGGTGTGGTGCTTTATTGGAACGCCAATAGTGGCGTTGATAACGTGAACTTTGTGCATGTTGCAGAATACGATGGAAATGAGTGGCAGAATAGAGGAGCCAATAATGTACAAGGGATTCCGAATCAAGGAGATGTGAGGTCGAATGCCATTAACTTCAGTGAAAAATTCTTTACGTTTGGTTCCACGGATTTAAACGTCACCCCACTTCCGGTTGAGTTGGTGGCCTTTAATGCGGAAGTTGTAAGCGAGCAGGTAAAACTGACGTGGATGACGGCTTCAGAAATTGACAACAGCCACTTTATCATTGAAAGAAGTGCAGATGGCACGGTAATAGAAGAAGTGGGAAGGGTGTATTCCAAAGCCAGGGGAGGAAACAGCATTCACAAATTAAGTTACCGCTATTTTGATGAAAGCCCGCTGATGGGGCGTTCTTACTACAGGTTGAAACAAGTAGATTATGACGGCACTTATGAGTATTCCGATTGGCAAATGGTAGAATTCATCAAAGTGGAGGAGATGAACTTACGGGTTTATCCGAATCCTTCGAATGGTCAGAACTTGACCGTAGAAATAGAGACGAATTTTAGGGCGAATGATTTGGAGCTACAACTCTTTGATTTAAAAGGAGGCTTGAAATGGCACCAACAATTGCCTTTGACAAATGAATATAATTTTTATAAGGCTCAAATGGACTTCGGTCAGCCGTTGAAAAAGGGCGTTTATCTATTAAGAATGACGACCAAGTCTGAAAGTGTGGTCAAGAAAATAATTGTGCATTAATTGATATAAAAATTTATTTTAAAGCCTCACTTTTTAGTGGGGCTTTTTTTATAGAAAAAATGGGAAAAAAGAAGTGTTAAAAAAATGAAAAAAGTAGAAGAAGGATCGGACGGAAACGTATCTATTTCAAAACGCATTAGCTTTTATTAAGCAATCTGTCCCTACGGAAAGGTATAAACGTAGGGTGTTCTCATTTTGGGATTTGAATATTTTTTGTTCCCATTTTTAAAAGTTGCCTTGTCTAATAAAAAAGGTGCTTTGTCTAATTTTGATCCTATTTTAGCCATTATATTGTATAGTGTAAAATATTATTGTATTATTTATTTTTTTAGATTTATATAAATTGTTGTAAGTGAGGCTTTTTTACTCAACTGTTATAACTTCCCTTCTTTTCCCGTTTTGGGAATTTTTTTTTCGTCTTTTTTTATAAGTATTTGATTATCTTCTTTTTTCGTTTAGGCATAATTTTTGCGATCTTAGGCGTAGTTTTAGTTAAATAGTCGAAATTTTATGCCATTACCTATGAAAAAAGATGTGAGTTTAAATTTTTTTAAAGCAGCATTTTTATTAATTTTATTGTTAAGCACAATGCAGTTGAGTGCCCAACAAACATGGTACACCCTCAACTCCGGAGATTGGAACACCGATCCTGTAGATAGGTGGACTTTAGATCCTTCGGGAAATTTACCTGATAATCCTGGAGCGGATACGCCCGGCGTCAACGATATTGTGGTGATTTTGAATGGATACGATATAGAAGTCAATAATAGTAATAAAAAAGTGGCCGAACTCAGGGTGTTCGGAGATTTAGACCTAAAAAATACCACAGGACATGACTTCGGCAAAGTTGAAGGTTCGGGAATCATACGGCTTGCTTCTGCTGATTTGCCGCTCAAGTTAACCGACCCATTTGCGGAAGACCAAAATGGTGGTCGAGTGGTTTTTTATGGAGATCAAAATTTAAAAGTAAACCGTCCCTATCATTTTTATGATTTAACCATCAACCTTGATAATGCTACCATTATTCAATTGGCAGATTGGAAGGTAAATAATGAGATGATTTTGCAGTCTGGAACAATGCAAATCAATGATGACACCAGCAAGAATAAACTTCTGCTGGAGGTTGAACAAAATTTCCTAATTAATTCAGGAGCATCTTTGACTGTTGGAGAGGGGGATGTGAAAGGAAGTTTTTCCATTTCAAATAATAATGTCCCTTCCAGTGAAGAATTTAATAATATTTTTCATAAAATCTTAGTGAAAGGCAGCATGACCAATAATGGCAGTATCAAACTGACCAATCAATCGAGTCCGGTTTACGATGAGTTTCCGGATGATGGTGCTGTTAGTTTATGGTTTGAAGGCGAAAGCAATGAAACTTTTGACATCAATGGCCAAACCTATCTATACTCGCTTGTGATAAACAAAGGGAGTGACCCAACTTATGAGTTAAAAATGAACTCCAACAATAAATCTCACTTTGTACTATTTGGCCCTAGTAATGTAGGAGTAGATGGCAACGAAGAGAGAAATAGAAAAGCGTTGGATTTATATAAAGGAACCTTGAGGTTGACAGGAAATTTTGCCATTCCAACGCTTACAGAGGGAAATGACAGAGGTAGTAATGGCGACTACCGAATTCCTTCTACGGCGAGGCTATGGATTGATGGTGAAAATGTGGAAATATATTCTACGGCAAATAATAGTAGTCAGCTTGATAATCCCGGACCTAGGGGTTCCGGTATCCAGACAGGAGGTGGCAATGTAGGATTGACAGTCTATGGGATTTTTAAAATGACAGATGGCTTTTTTAGTACTCGAAACAGCGCCGGAATTATTTATCGTCAGAATGATAGAGCAACTGTAGATATAAGAGGAGGATTGATGGAAATCACTCAGTTGAGAAGAAGTAATACTGTATCAAACGGTATTTTTTCCTATCTCCAAACAGGTGGTAGGGTAATAGTAGATAGAAGTGGTTCACAAAATAACAATTTTGCTTTGTTTGATATCGAGAGTCCTGATGCAGTATTTACCATGACGGGCGGCATCATTGAAATTCAAAATCGAACCAACAACACCCCCTCTGCTTTCAATGTGGCTTCAGATGCTTCTAATGTAAGCATTACCGGAGGTGAGATTTTATTTAACATACAAAGTGGTGATTTTTCTTTTGAACTTAGTTGTGCTTGCGATTTCAATGATGTTACCATCAAAAGAAGAAGTGGAAGTGGAACGGTAAATGCTTATGTACGTAATGAGTTCAATGCCAAAATTCTTACATTAGATGACAATGTGCGTTTTTATCCCCAAGTAAATGCAGATGTAAACATATACGAAAATCTTAATTTAGCTGAAAATCGCTCTATTTTTGAAGAAACCGGTGGAAAGCTCACATTTTTAGGAAGCGAAAATACCAATATCAATATTGGCAGTAAAAGCAGTTGGAATGATGGAGCAGGTACCAATATTTCCGATCTAAAAGTTAAAAACTTGATTATTCAAAAACAGGGAAATGGATCTGTTACGTTTCAAAGTCCGACTAGGTCAGCCAATGACAGTTTGG
>JAFIEY010000037.1 GCA_020832345.1 Cryomorphaceae bacterium
AACCTTATAAGTAGGATGTTGAATCACCGACATATTGGTTTAAAGGAAATTGTGATAAGTGACTAACTTGATACCTCTAAAAATTAATTAACCCACATTGTAGCTAACCATTGTCAATTTCCAGTAAACAAGGGGTTTCATTTTTTGTAATTCAGATTTGCATACTACGGATTTTCATTTTTCAATTCTTTAGAAATAATAAGATTAATCAAATAAAAGTTAACGTTTGTGTCCTACAATTGAAATAATCCTCTGAGAATCTAATGAATTTTATTTACTCGGCTTCCACAAGGAGTATTGATGCATGTGTTCAAATTTACACAATCAAAAACACATTAGTTTTAAATATTATTTAACCTTTACGCTATAATGTTTGTTAATGTTTTTTAGTAATTTCGTTATTAATTAAATTCTTATGTTGTGAAAAACAAATTAAAAATTAGCATCTGTTTTTCATTATCATTTTTCATGCTTTTTGGTCAAATTGATAATAATAATCACATACCACCAGGGATAGATAAAAATGATAGTAATTCAAAAGAGACAATTAGAGGGGTTGAGGGATTTGCATTTTCAACGGATCAGGATTTCTTCAATTTGTTGGGGCCGAATAGAGACGCTAACTATACAATGGGAGCTCAATTTTCTTGGTTTGGGCCATCTATGAATAATTCTCTAATTTTGGGAATGCCTTATTTTTTAAGTCAAATAGATGGAGCTTTATTTAAATTTATTAATGTTTTCAATTCTAACAATTATTTGCAAATTTCGAATTTTAATTCGATTGACTACTTATTTGCGTTTGGGTACAGTGCCTTTACTCCAGAAGATATTGCTAGTCCAGATCCTGTATTTTTAGATAGACCCTTTTCATCTTCCTTTTTTCTTAGATCTGGACGATTATATTACACTGAAAGTCGCTTTAAACTGCCTTTATTAATTCAGACTAATTTTAATTTAGATATTTTTGGTTTGCGAATTGGTGAATTTGTTCAAACTGGTATCCATGCAGCTATGCTAAGAAGCAACCCAAACGGAAGACCAATTCCAGAGGGATGGAAAAATCAAATAAGTGATGGTTTTGGATTATTCGGGTCATATGAAGCTAACTTTGTTTTTAGTGCACCCGTAAATAATACATTTATACCCTATTTTGGATTAGGAGCAGCTGTTGGAACATATACTAAAATGACTGGTATTCTTGGCGTTTCCACTTTTTGCGGTGGCGGTGCCCTTTCAAAACAAAATAGTTTAAGAGATATCCCAAGTTTTAATGGTACAGGTGTTTTTAGACAGGAAAAATATACTGATAGAATTAGTAAGAAAACAATAGAATCAAAGACTGAATTTTTTACTGATTTTCGCGTGATTTTAGATGCACGGGTTAATCTCAATGCTTGGCTTTACAATGCTTATTTGCAAGGGCTACCATATGGAAATTCTGACCCACATGTTCTTGCTTTTGATGAAATTGAATTTTTTACAGGTTTGTATAGTCTTCATTTAAACTTATTTTTTAATACAAGTTTTGTGAGAATTGGATTTGAAGGAAGGTCACGTGAGTTTAATTTAGATGGTGCGGTTCCTCATGGATGGGGCACCATTGGTTTTGGCTGGTTTTTATGAGTTTTAATGGAGGAAAATATATAAGGAATAAACTTTTTCCTGAAAGTATAGGCTCGCTAGGTATTGTGGTGATGGATAAGCAAGGCAAGCATGTTGGTATAACATGTAAACATGTACTTTATGTAAACAGAAGAGCCAATAAAGGTGATTTAATTGAAGGTTTTTTTGATGGTGAATGGAAAGAGATTGGGTACCTTGGGAGTCCAATGAGACGATTGGATATTTGTGTAATACACTTTTTTGATAATATTCCGATAAATCCATACCAGATCGGGGATTTTTTTATGCATAAGTTATCTTTCAAAAAAGTAAAACGAGATTTACCTTGTTTTTTAAATAGCGGACTACAGCATAATATTCCAATTTCCGCCAAGGTATATGGTTACAAAAATAAATTTTGCACAATTGAAATGACTGGCTCAGGGATTACGAAAGATTCTGATTCAGGATCTGTTTGGTATATGAGTTTTGGCGATTATAATATAGCTTTTGGGATACACACAGGAAGTAGAAGGGAAATGGCTTCCGCAATTAATATAGATTATATATTTGATTATTATAACTTAAAAAAAAGAATCTGAATTGATTTTATAAAATATTTTACTTTTAAATTTGTAGGGGTTATATAAATATGTTATTGCCCAACACTCACCAACCGCTTCATCGTATCAAACAAGGCTTGATAAAAAGATTCGTCTTTTGCGTAGAGCTTGTACAACTCCAATTCCTTTTTTCGTTGTTGACTCATTACGTCGTCCAGGATTTTCTTGAATGCTAAATCGCGGTTCTGTGAATCGTGGTTTTCTGCAACTTTGCTTTGATAATCGGGGTGAGCTTGTATGTGCTTGCTGAGGGTGATGAATTTTACGCGTTGGTCTTCGGGGGTGGCATCCCAGCCGTGAAACCATCGTTCGTTGAACGATTTGATGATTTCATCCAATGGATTTTTTTCTTCATCGGTAGCATGGGCACCACGTGGGTTGGGATTCTGTGGATCCAACTCAGAAGACGAGTCGTCTAAGCCAATACTCTGGTTGAGTTTGGTGCGTTCCAGACCATAGGTGGACAAGTCAACGGATTCCAGCAAATCATCAATCATTTGATCTTCCTTTGTTCGGACCACCATTTTGGGTACTAGGAATTTTAAAAACCAAAATAGTTTTTCCCATTCGGTCACTTCATACGGAAGAATCGACGCCATTTGTCCATAGATTTTCACGAATTGCTTGGCCTTTATTTTTATGTCGGCTTTATCCTCATCTTCGAACTGCAATTCCTGATTAAAACGCTGGGCGGAAGTGTCTATCAACGGACTCAGCTGCTGTGCATCTACACCGCGGAAATACTTCTGGGTAAATTCATCTACCTCGTGTGATTCATAAATTCCGGTGTCGTCCAATGTGCCTTTGAGCTCGTGTAACACATTGACGTCTGTGGCTCTGCTCAAACTGGTTGCCGTGTAAAAGGGGTCAAAGGAGGTTTTAATGTCTTCGGCGCTGTTGAAGAAGTCCAGAATAAAAATATCCTCGGTGCGTTTTCCCAATTGGTTGGCTGCGCGATTGAGCCTGCTCAATGCCTGCACTGCCAATACGCCCTGTAATTTTTTGTCCACGTACATGGCTCACAGTTTTGGCTGTTCAAATCCGGTGAGGTAGTTATTGGCTAGAACCAGTATTCGGTAGGAGTCCGAATCGAATTGATCGCGGGTATTTTTCTCCGAAAAGCCATTTAGGTCGGCTTCGGTGTATTCAATGCCGTCAACGGTTTTCTTTCCGGAAAAGGCGATGGCAATTTTAAATGGATTGCCCTTGTCCTCAAGAATGCGTTTGAATGCTAGGTAGTATCGCACTGCCGACTCAATGTTTTGGGTTAACACCATCGCCTTGGCCTTGCCTTTTAGTTTTTTGGTGTTGAATACATTTTGGATAAAATGCTCCAGCATGATTTCAGATTTGGTGGCCACCGTTTCCCTATGGCGCTCTACAAAGGCACGGAGTTTTTTTTGGGCTTTCTTGGTGTCAAACAAGGGATTGTCCTGAATGGACTTTTCAATTTCGTAATAGCTCTTGTAGGTGGTGTAATTCGCCAGGACGTCCAAAATAAAACCTTCTTCAATCGCCTGTTTCATGGAGTACAGGTGGAAGGGCTTGTACGAACCATCTTCTTGTTTTACACCAAAGCGTTCAAGGGTGGCGTTTTTAGGCGTTGCCGTAAAGGCCAAGTAGGAGGCGTTGTCCTTCATTTTTCGCGCCTTCATTGCTTTGAGAATGATGTCTTGGGCATCGTCTTCATCTTCGTCCACTTGGCCCATTCCCATGGCCTGATTCATTTTACCGGCGGCTGTTCCGCTTTGCGAACTATGCGCTTCGTCAATAACAACGGCAAAACGCTTATCGCTTAAGTCGGCGATGCCGTCCACGATAAAGGGAAACTTCTGTATGGTGGTAATGATGATTTTTTTACCTTGCTCCAATGCGGTTTTCAATTCCCGGGAAGAGAAAGCCGGCGCCACAATGTTTTTTACCTGCGAAAATTCCTTGATGTTTTCGCGTAGTTGTTTGTCGAGAAGTCTGCGGTCGGTAACCACAATGATGGAATCAAAAAGCGGTGTGTTTAGCCCCTTGGAGCCGGGCAGGTTTTCTCTTGCGGGATAGGTTTCGATCAGTTGGTAGGCCGCCCAGGTAATGGAGTTGGACTTACCCGAACCGGCGGAGTGCTGAATGAGGTAGGTGTGTCCAACGCCATTTTCAGAAGCATGGTGCAATAGCTTGCGCACGACATCCAGTTGGTGAAAACGCGGGAAATACAGCGTTCGCTTGTTCAGTGGATCTGTGGCTTTGCCGTCTAGGCGAACAAAATGCTGAATGATATTGGCCAGACTTTCTTTGGTAAAGACATCTTCCCACAAATAGCTTGTTCGGTGTCCAAAGGGATTGGGTGGATTGCCTTTTCCGCTATTGTTTCCTTTGTTGAAAGGCAGAAAAAATGATTTGGCGCCGTTGAGTTTGGTACACATATAGACCTCGTCGGTGTCCACAGCAAAGTGTACCACACAACGGGCGAAGTTGAGCAAGGGCTGACGAACATCACGGTCGTATTTGTATTGCTTGATGCCGTGCACCTTTGCCGTTTGTCCGGTCCACGCATTCTTTAGTTCAATTGTGGCAATGGCCAGACCATTGATGAACACCACCATATCGATTTCCTCCCGGGTGTTTTCCGTATTGTAGCGAACCTGCCGGGTTACGCTAAACTCATTTTTCTCAAAGTTCTCTTTAGCCGCCTGACTGCTGCTGGCCATAGGCAATTGATACAACAGCGTAAAATGTGCATCTTCCACTTCCAGGCCTTTGCGCAACAAACGTAAAATCCCGTATTTCTTCACCATGCGATCGTAGCGCTGCAGAATTTTTAATTTCCAGTCGGCAGATCGTTGTATTTTTTCCAATTCGTCTTTTTGGGTATTCTCCAAAAAGTGCCAAAAGCGGGTTTCGTCAATGGCGTATTGTGCGTTGAAATCACCCGCAGCCCCCATGTAAAAACCATTGCCGCCACGGTATAAATCTCTCGGCTCTCCAGCCTCCGTTGAGGTGCCGACAGACTGCATTTCTTCAAGGCAAGTACCTGTTAGTCCTTTTTCAATGGCGGACTCGAGAGCGGCTTCGTTGGTTTTACTTGTACTCATTTTTTAATTTTTCCAATTCATCTTTACCTAATTGAGTCAGACGATACTTTTGTTTTTTGCTTTGAGGTTTATCCGGAATAGTCATTTCAATCCAATTATTTTCTGTGGCCGGATTCAGGTAATTTTCCTTGAAATTGGTTCTGTGTGTCAATTCTAATTTCAACATCATTTCACTTCTTGACATTTCCCCATCCATTATCCACAATAATCTCAGTGGCATTTGCTCTATTTCGATAAATACTTGTTCATGTGCAGTATCATGTGCGGTATCATGTGCAGTATCATGTGCAGTATCATGTGCGGTATCATGTGC
>JAFIEY010000038.1 GCA_020832345.1 Cryomorphaceae bacterium
TTTTTTGGTGAATTAATATGAGGGAGTAAGGGAGTAAGGGAGTGAGGGGGTGAGGGGGTGAGGGGGTGAGGATTCGGAAATCCACCAACAATGAACATTTTGGCAGAAAGGGACTTTTTGGAGCAGACTCCGTTTTTAATATCGAATTGTTGTGAGATGGTTGTTTAGTCGATTGAAGTCCGGTGAAGATTATGGCAGTACACATAGTTTTTTAACACTTTTAACTTTTTAAACCCGTTGGATTATTGCTTTTCATATTAAATATAAAAGTAAGATTATGCTTTAAATATTTATGAGTAAATGATGAGGTTAACAATTGAGCAGGCAATGGGTTGAGGATATGCTATTTTTAATAAATACGATTAGTTATATTAAAATAACTGCTAATCAATGGCTTTTTAGACTGGTTAACAATGTTAAATATTGCTCGGTTGCTTTGATGATTTAGTTAATAGTGTTAACTTTGCGTTTCAAAAAAATAAGTTTTTAAAAATTATTCATGATGAAACGAATATTGATACTCCAACAAAAAAACTGGCTGAGAAACACCTTATCCTGCATCGCATTTTTGGCGGGTGGTATGTTGTTTGGCCAGACGAACATTGCACCTCAGGCTACAGTAACCGGAAGCGATTGTCGAACCGGGCTTTGTTCCGATATTAACAACTTAAACTTTGGGACTTGTGGGTCGCAATTGATGTGGATCAGTACCTCAAATCCTCCAAGTCCAACTCCGGGGGTGGATTGGATTCAGTGGGATTTCCCCGGCCCCGTTTCTTTTGATGAATTGATTATTCACCACGGAAACGACGATAGACGGGTGCTAACCGGGGCTGATATTCAGTACTGGGATGGTTCAACATGGGTGCATCACCACACCTTTTCCGGTTTGGGGATGAATTGTATCAACTCAGCGCAGTTTCCCCGTTTAACTGCCCAAACTTTCCGAATCACTACTTTCCAAATGACGGGAACTGGACAAACCTCGAATCCCAATTTTAGGGAGATTGAAATCATCCAGGCATCCACTTCAGAGAATGATGCAGGTGTTTCCCAGATTATTTCCCCACAAGCATTTTGTCCAGGCAATGAGGATGTTGTTGTCAGAGTGACCAACTTCGGCACCAATCAAATTGACTCAGTTTACCTCGATTGGACTTTTAATGGAACACCACAACCCGGACAATGGGTTTCTACTTTGCTGGATACCTTTGGCGGTATTGGATCTCCACATACGGATGTAAACCTCGGCTCTTTTACATTTGCAGCCAATACGACCTACGATATTGTAGCCTGGACTTCCATGCCCAACAATGTTGCGGATACCGTAAACGCCAATGATACCCTGAGTGTAACCGTTTCTCCTGCGATAAGTGGAACTTATACCATCAACGATGCGCAGCCAACCGGCGGTTCCAATTTCAATTCATTTAATGACTTTGCGAATTTCCTCGATGCAAACGGTGTTTGTGGCCCGGTGATAGCCAATGTGGTGTCCAATTCAGGACCATATAACGAACAAGTGGAGTTTGAGGATATTGTTGGCGTTAGTAGTGTCAATACAATTACCATAAACGGGAATGGAAACACTTTACAGCATTCCGCATCTGGTACAGGTGACCGAACAACACTTACTTTTAATGGTGCGCAATATATTACTGTTGATAGTTTGAAAATTGAAGCCAATGGTTCTTCGCATGGCTGGGTGACACACATAACCGGAGGTTCTGAGCATATTACCATCAGGAAATGCTCAATCCTTGCGAGCACCACCATAACCTCCACAACCTCTGCTGGAATCGTGACAAGTGGCTCCAATACAAGTGCGATAACCTACGGTGATAATGGAAGTTATCTAACCATTGAAGACAATTACTTTGAAGGCGGATATTATTCTGTCACCCTAAACGGGATGGGTTCAAACAACAATTCTCCCGGAAATAAGGTGATAAATAATGTCATGCTTGATAATAGATATTACGGTATCTACGCCAGGGCACAGGAGGATTTAGAAATTATTGGAAATGATATCAGTCGCCCGGATAGGGACAACAGTACAATTTTCTACGCCATGACCTTGCGGAACGGAATGGCCAATGCAAAGGTGATGAATAACCGCATCCACAATACCCACGGAAATAATACAAGTACCTCTACCTTTTACGGTATTGATATTAGGACCAATACGACTTCTATGGGGCCAAATGATCAGCTTGTGGTGGCCAATAACTTACTCTATGATTTAAACGCAAGAGGTTTGTTGTACGCCATTTACATGTCGAATAACAATTATGTAAATGTTTTGCACAACACCATACAAATCGACGAGCCAACGCTTGGGGTTTCCGGTAATACGCGGATGTTCTACCAAACGAGTAACGCCAATGATTGTCAATTTAAAAACAACATTTTATATTTAAATCGGGGTACCAGCGGAACTGAACATTTGGTGTATGTCAATACAGCTACTTCAGATATAGATATTGACAACAATGTTTATCACGCGGAGAGCCTAAATGATCCCAATGTTCACCTTGGGTATTACAGTGGAAATCAATCTACTTTTACCGCTTGGCAATCGGCTAATAATTCAGCTTATGACCAAAATGGTCTTGAGTTTAATCCGGCATTTATTGGGGGAATGGGAACAGATTTCCTGCGCCCATCAGCTGCACCGCTTAACTTTTTAGGAGCAAATGTTCAATCCTTGGTACCTACAGATATTGAAGGTTTTCCACGTCCTGCAGCACCTGACCCCGGGGCATACCAGTTTGAACCCCCGCAAGGTGTTGATATGGCCGTAATGAATTTCTTGTCCCCAGCGCAATCCTGTGGAGACTCCGCAGAAGTTGTCGTTGAAGTGGTGAATCTGGGTACAGATACTACGGAAACTATATGGTTGGAATGGGAAGTGAATAGTACTGCACAGCCGCCCATTTCCGTTACCGATTCGTTTTATGCGGGTAATGTCGTAAGTGTTAGTTTGGGCTGGTTTCCTATAACGCCCGGTCAAGATTACGATATTGAAGTTGTCATCGACAGTGTTTCGCCGGGGCCTGATATCGATTTGGCCAACAATTCATTGGAATTACTGGGATATCGTCAAGGGTTGTCCGGCACTGTTACCGTAAATCAGCTTGCCGTTCCATCCGCTACCAACTTCTCATCATTTTCAGAATTATTTGATAATTTGAATAATTACGGTGTTTGTGGGCCTCTCATTGTTGATGTGGTGGCTGGCACAGGGCTCTACAATGAACAAGTTGAAGCTTTTGCCATTTCTGGTGCTAGCAGTGTAAACACAATTACCATTAACGGAAATGGAAATACGCTTTCATATAGCGCGTCAGGTACCGGGGATAGAACGACCGTATCCCTGATGGGGGCATCTCATATCACTTTTGACAATTTAGTGATTGAGGCCAATGGCGCTACTTATGGATGGGTAATGCATTTAACCGCAGGTGCTGAGCACATCACAGTGAAGAATTGTTCCATCATGGCGAGTACAACCATCACCGGAACTTTTTCTGCGGGTATTGTGTCAAGTGGCTCAAATACGAGTGCAATTACCTACGGTGATAATGCGAGTTATTGTACTTTTGAGAACAATTATTTTGAAGGAGGTTATTATGCAATTACGCTAAATGGAATTGGCTCCAATAATAATTCTCCCGGAAATAAGGTGCTGAACAATACCATGGTGGATCAGCGGTATTACGGGATGTACCTGCGTGCACAAGAGGATATTGAAGTATTTGGTAACGATATTAGTCGCCCGAATCGCGATAACAGTGCGATCCTTTATGCACTTACTGCCAGAAATGGAATGCCCGGGGGTAAAATCATGAACAATCGCATTCACAATACCCACGGAAATTTACCCACGAATACTTCAACCATTTACTGCATGGATTTCCGAACCAATTCAACCTCCATGAACGCCAGTAATCCTTTGATTGTTGCCAATAATCAAATTTATGACGTACAAGGTCAAGGGCTTTTATACGGTATATATACATCCAATTCTCAGCACACTAAGTTTTACCACAACACCATCGTTGTAGATGAGCCAAGTGTAACAGGTTCGGGTGCCACAAGAATGTTTTATACAACTTCTACGGCTACCGGACAGGAGTTTAAAAATAATATCATTTACATGGAAAGGGGCAATTCCGGAGCTCAACACATGGTTTGGGTAAACACCGCTACCTCCGCTGTAGAAATTGACAACAATGTATATTTTGCACCTGACTTGAGTAGTTCACATGTAAATTTTGGTCGATATAGTACTGATTTTGCAGATTTAACAGATTGGCAAACGGCCAACAATAATGCATACGATCAGAATGCTGTGGAACTTGATCCGACCTTCATTGGCGGAATGGTGTCCGATCGCTATCGTCCAGGAGCCGGAGCTATAAAAAGCATAGGTGCCAATGTCCAGTCGTTGGTGCCGGTTGATTACGACAGTGTGCCACGACCAACCGATCCTGACCCCGGTGCGTATGAGTTTACCCCCTTGCCTTGTACAGGTATTTCAGATTTCACCATTGATTCACTTTATCCCGGTGGCGCAGTGGTGAGCTGGGTAAGTCCAAATATTACCGAATGGCAGGTAGAATGGGATAGTTGCGGTTTTCAACCTGGTTCGCAAATGGGTAATCTCGACCCCAGTGTAAATACCAATCAGGGATATTCGCTCGATAGTTTGCCCATGGGTGAATGTATTTGTGTGTTTGTCCGTGAAGCTTGCCCCCAAGGCGGTTATGGCCCTTGGAGTGACCCCATTGAAATTTGTGTACCCATTGAAGATGACGCCGAAATGGTCAGCTTGATTTCACCAGATGATATGCAGTGTGGTGACAGTATCATGGATGTCATTGTCGAAATCCGAAATAACGGTTATAACCCCATTACTTCACT
The DNA here is from genome assembly GCA_020832345.1 of Cryomorphaceae bacterium. Lineage (GTDB taxonomy): Bacteria > Bacteroidota > Bacteroidia > Flavobacteriales > Schleiferiaceae > CSBr16-58. The sequence continues at coordinate 4,927 of JAFIEY010000038.1, forward strand.
TCCTATATCGGTAGATTTTTCCGGTGATATTGTCGATAACATCACGTTTACTTACACTGGGAATTTACTGGAAAATGAAGTGGATACAGTAAATGTGGGAAGTATTAATAGTTATGATGGCGGATATGTTAATGTCGTAGCCAGTGTGAATTTACCGGGCGATCAATTACTGACCAACGATACCGTGCGCATAGATTCAATGCTTATTTTGCCGTATGCCCCGAAGGTAGAGGACGCCTTTATTTGTCCGGGTGACGACAGTGTAACGTTCCACGCTTTTGACTTTCCGGGCGGTAATTACAACTGGTTTGATGTACCCACAGGTGGCTCGCCTATTTACACGGGTAGTAGTTTAACCACCACTTCAGTTGGTCCGCCTACCGTGTATGTTGAGTACCTTGATTTAGAGGATTCTTTGGAAACCACTTTTATGGCCGGTAATGGGCAGAATGGTAACATGGTGGATTTTGAGATAAAGAATACATTGAATATCTATGCTTTTGATATGTTGCCAAGTTCTTCAAGCACCACTGCCGGTTTTGAAATTTACTATAAGGTCGGCTCCTATCAAGGGGCTGAAACAGATGCTACGGTTTGGACATTGTTAGAATCGTTTACCAATAGAAACGTAACCATAGATGTTCCGCATCGGTTGACTTTGACGACGCCAATACAGTTGAATGCCAACACGACATATTCCTTCTATCTAACGCGAACTGATGCATCTGTTCGTTATACCAGCACATCCAATGAGTATGGCATTTATGCATCAAACGCGGATATGGATATTTTGGAGGGTGTTGGAAAGTCATATCCATTTGGCTCAACATTTAGACCGAGGATGTGGAACGGGAAGGTGATTTACGGAAGTGAAGCTTGCTCAGATGAGCGTGTGGAGGTGACCCCAACGATTGCAGATTCTTTAAAACTCGACTTCGATTGGGATACCCAAAGTCATACCGTAAACTTCACATTTACCGGTTCTGGTCAGGTAGGTGACGTAGAATGGATATTTGCAGATACGCTGGGAACAGCCTTGGGCGATACTGTAAGTTTCCAATTCCCCGAAACAGATAGTTTTCAAGTATGTGTAGTGGGCACAAATGGCTGTGTGATTGATACATTTTGTCAATATGTTTGGGCCGAAAACATTGGGCTTGAAGACCACGGTTTGGCCGGTAGTCTGCGATTATTCCCCAATCCTTCGCAAGGGGCTTTTGAACTCAGTTTTAATCAGCCTTATATCAGCGATGTTACCATAAGACTTTTGGACTTAAATGGAAAAATGTTGTGGACAGAGCATCGAAATCAACATGAAGGCATGTATCGCCAGAATTTTGATAGAGGTGATTTGGCTGCGGGTATTTATATGCTGCAAATCCACAATAGAGATGGGATGATTGTTAGAAGGGTTGTCATCAATAAATAATCCTTGCACTTTATTAACCAAAAAGCCCGTATGATGAATACGGGCTTTTTGGTTTTATGAAACTATAAACTGTGTTTTTCTCAGGAAGATACCATCGCGGGGTGGTTTGAAAATAATTATAGAGCCACTCCAAAAAGGATGATTATAATCAAAATCAACGCGGAGGGGATTTTTTAAACTGGAGCTAACTATCTGTTGGTAAGGATTTAAAGAACTATCGACAAGGATGGTTTTGGCAGAAAGGGACACTTTGGAGAGGACTCAACAGATGTTCAAGAGGTCGCTGAGCTCAGTTGCTCACAACTTTATTATTTTTCAAGAAGTTTAAATTTGGGGCTGGCGGGTTCTTGTCGAAGACTAGGAATTTTTGAGTTTTTATATAGGTACTGTGTTTTACGGAAAGGAGGGAGCAACTCTGTGTTAATAACTCCCATTATCTTACTAAAAAAGACTAAACTTTAACAAATTATTTTAATAGCATTATACTTAACATCAAGATTATGTAATTATCTCATAGTCAAAGATATTTCCATAAAAAACAAACAATTAACTATTTGCAATGTTAACCATATAAATTTAAAAAACTGAAAATCAAGTTTTTAATTAAAAAATTTTAGTTATATTTGTAGTCTAATAATTCAAACTTTATTATGATGAAAAATTATTTTCCTCCCATTAAAAAGCATTTAATTTTCACATCAGTGATGATCAGCTTTTTATTTCCCCAATTGTTGAGGGGACAAATTGTTGTTTCCACCATAAGTGGAACCAATTACACAGGTGCCAATGGTGTAAGTAATGATGCTGCGGTAACATTTGTTGTGGAAAACACCACAAATGACCCTTTTTTACTCACAGATTTGGAGGCTTTTTGGCAAACGGTAAACAACAACACCCTCGTAGAGCTTTGGGTGACAACAACATCCCTTTCCGGGCCGGCAGCCATTTCTGCGCCAGTGTGGACAAGTATTGCCACGGGAGGGCCTATCGCGGTTCCATCTAACGGATATTATCCGACTTTGTCAAATATCAATTATACCATCGCGCCAAACACAACGTATCGGTTTGCCCTGCGGTCTTCTATCGGAATTCGATATAGTGGAGCTGCCGGCCCACCTACACCCAGTACTTTTTCTTCGGCTGGGATTTTGCTTCACTCTGGTGATTATCAAATCAATAGTCTGAATATAGGGTATGGTGGTTCCTTCACCAATCCATCAAACACGCCTAGATGGTTTACCGGCGCTATTAGTTTAATTCCGATGACCATTAGTGAGGATATAGCCCTTACAGGTGGTGAATTAAAGCGAGGCGATTGCTTGTCAAATAATGACACCATTGAATTTACCATTACGAATACCATTGGTTCTACAGTTAATTTGGCAGTTGACTCCGTGACAGTTCATTGGGATATTACCGGGCCTGTAAACTCCTCGGGAACGATGGTTTTTAATACCGACACCTTACCTTTAAGTCAATCCCAAACCAAAATAGCATTGGGTGTTGATCTTTCGGTTCCGGGAATTTATGAACTCAATGCATATATTGATTCTAGTGGTTACAACCAAATTTTGGTCAATGATACACTTACCCCATTTTTTATTGAGGTTAGAGAGGTGATTTCTGTAAGTCCGGCATCAGATACAATTTTTAATAACCAAGATTCTGTTGAAATTAGTGTTGTTTCTCCATTTATGCCCGGTGGTGACTTTTTTATCACCGAAATTTGCCACTTTAAAACGACAAATGGCGCACCTACTTCAGGCTGGCCGGCATACCTTATTGCAGATGATTATATAGAGATTACCGGCGTGCCAAACTCAGATTTAGAAGGATATACCTTAGAGCAATGGAATGCAACTTCATTGCTGAGTACTTATACTTTTCCTCCAGGTACTATCATGAGTCCTGATGGTACAGCTATAATTGCCGTAGGTCAAATGGGGTCTAGCGTTGAAAGTCCGGCCAACTTTTATTACCACGGTAATGGAACCTATACAGGGACTTTTGGCTCAACGACCACCGCAGGCAGAATCATAAAAAATCCCAATGGTGTTATAATCGATGCGGTGGTGTATGGAAGTATGAGTTTTCCTGCCGCCTCCGGTGTAACACCAGCTGACTGGTCGGGAACAACCCCTGCTGTTTCAAGTGCTGGAAACAAACTTAGGGGTGCTTATACCAAAGATGCAACCAATTGGGTAAATGCAGGTTCGGCAGGGATTGGCACTGGACAAACCCCTAATCAAGTGAACCTTAATGTTGTGGTGCCTACCCCAAGTGGTGTCTCTGGCCTTACTTGGTCTATTAATGGAGTCGTTTTTGACACCATCCCTGAAACCTTTGCAGGGCCATTTAGTGCACCTGGTCATTTTTGGGCAGTGGCAACCTACATCTCTCCGTGTGGCATTCTAAAAGACTCTATTTTAATTGTTGTGGATTTTCCATACTGTGCAGATGCTGATAGTATTGAAATTGTGGACAATCGATGTGATGAGATTGATTTGGCTTGGACGTCAGGATCTTTGTTGGTTGGCTCCAAGATTGAGTATGGCCAGACAGGCTTTTCTCAAGGTACCGGCACGATGGTAATTGGTGTGTCGTCGCCACATACACTTTCGGGCTTAGCCGTAGGGACTGGCTATGATGTTTATGTGTATGACTCTTGTTCAGACGGAAACGTTTCTGCTGGCACGCTATTTTCCTTTACAACCGATGATTCACTCGTTGCAGGAACCATCAACTACATGGATGATAGCGTGGGTGGATTTACCTTTACCACAAATGCCGACCCCGGCACATTGGTCACTTGGCATTTTGGTGACGGTAATACTGGTGTAGGTGACTCGGTGTTTCATCAGTATCCTTTCGGTGGAAATTATAATGTTATGATGATAGTTTCCAATAGCTGTGGAGCCGATACTGCATATTTGACCGTCACTTTTGTAAGTGTTGATCGGTTTGGATTAGAGAATCTTAAGGTTTATCCCAATCCCGGAAATGGCCAGCTTATTGTTGACGGTATTCTCAGCACATCAGAATCCGTGTATATGGAGTGCTATGATGTAAATGGGCGAAACTTGTTTGTCCGAAAAATTGATCAGGGCAAACAAAAAGTCGAACTGGATCTTAGCCACCTAAGTAATGGAACTTATTATTTGAGAGTTTATACTGAGGGACAATATGTTGTAAAGCCACTAATTATCATTAAGTAGCTTTTGCAAGAAAACCTCAAATTGATACCATAAAAAGCCCGTGTGATGAGCACGGGCTTTTTGAAACTATAAACTAATTTTTTCTCAGGAAGATACCATCGGGGGGTGGTTTGAAAATAATTATATTAAACTCATTTCCAGCATCAGAACCACAATAAAAAATATGTTCATCGTAAAGCCACCCAAAAAACTAATCCGCATGGTGTCCTCATAATCAACAAAAAAACTGGTGCGCCATGATTTGCGGTACCAAATGATAAACAATCCTAGGGTTGGACTATTGATGAGTAAAAACAAAAAGATGTATTCCCACTCGGGCATAAACAGATAAAACAACATCAAACTCATGCCGGCCAGAAATATGGTTGAAAATAAAAAGGAATCTTTTATGCCCAACAACCGACTAAAGGATTTGAGCTTGGCCTTCTCTTCTTGTTTGTGGCGAAATAAATTAAGTAAAGGGTAACCGGCGGCCACATAACCGCAAGCTGCTAAAATTCCCGCCAGTCCTTCCTTCGACATAACAATGCTCATTACCGATCTTTGCTGGGCTACATGGCTGGTCAGTAGATAGATCAGGGCGCCTTGAACGCCAACGACCATAACAAAACTCAAAAGTGGAAATCGTTTAAGTTGAATATATCGGAAACTGTATGCGCGAAAGGCAATCACATAAAAGGTCACTAAAATGAAGGTGCTTTTGCTCATGGTAAAAGCTATGTAAATAGCTGTTGCATCTAGTATCAATGTTAAAATTCGCAAAAATCCCGGTGCCGGTGGTGGCGTTTTTAATCCGGTTAGACTGCCGCCTATTCGATCTTGAATGCTGTTAAATCCATTCCGAGAAGGATATACGATGAGATGGAGAAGAATAAACAATAGCAAAACATCACGATAACTTTTTACTTCAGAAAAGCAAAGTGCCATAAAAAATATCGGGGATAATAAGGCCGATAAATGAAATCGCATGTGCAAAAGTGCCCGCGTCAAAGTGGAAATCATGAGGATTGGGTTAGTGCTCGAAATTTACAATTTTTTTTGTAAGCATCATGAAAAAATAGTAAAAAAAAATCTATAGGTTTAAGAGGTTGAATTGTAGTGTGATGAATCATAAGGTTTGTGGTAATTTCCTCTGTGACACTTAAACTGACGAATTTCTTTTTCGGTTTCGGATATATAGTATTCTTTTTTGCTAAAAAAATACCGCCACAATAAGTGGTTTTTATTTTTGAAATACCGCCCGCAAAACTGTTTTTAATCCGAACACACCGAGCAACCCGGCAATTAGCATTAATAAAAATGACAGCAATGCCATTTGAAAGTCGCCATCGCGTATTCCGGGCACCCCTAGGGCAAAAAACAATGCCGGACCGGAAAAGATAAAGGGTAAAGCGGCAAACATCAGTGCCAAACCGCGAAATACTTCTTTCTTCTGTTGTTCTTGCATGACGTTTATTTGTTTTGTTGGTGACTTTCGTTTTCTAAAACTGCTCGCACACTTCCGTATTTCTTTAATAAATCTAACGCGATAGCCTCAGGGATGGACAATTGCTCACTTACAATTTTTTTGGCCCGCGCCCAAAGCTTGTTGTTAGATAACTGCATATCCACCATTCGGTTTCCTTTTACCCGACCGAAGCGAATTAGAGATGCGGTGGAAATCATATTGAGAATAAGTTTTTGTGCTGTTCCGGATTTCATTCGTGTACTTCCGGTGACGTATTCGGATCCTACCTCTGCCACAATTGGAATTTCACAGCTTTTGGTGATTGGACTTCCGGGGTTACAAGTGATACAACTTGTAAGTAATCCGGCATTTCTTGCAGATTCTAGTGCGCCAATTACATAAGGAGTAGTGCCTGAAGCAGCCAGTCCAATGACCACATCCATATCGTTGATGCCGTATTTTTTTAAATCCGACCAACCCTGATTTTTGTCGTCCTCGGCAAATTCCACCGCTTTCCTTATGGCACCATCCCCCCCGGCGATAATGCCGATAAACATATCTTCGGGGACTCCAAAAGTTGGTGGGCATTCGGAAGCGTCTAAAATGCCCAGTCGCCCACTGGTGCCTGCCCCAATGTAAAACACCCGCCCGCCTTTGTTTAGCCGGTCAACAATGCCGTCCACCAAGGTTTCAATTTGGGGAATGCAAAGCGCCACTGCGGCTGGAGCAGAATGATCCTCACTATTGATTTCGTTTAACAAAGCCCGCGTACTTCTGTGTTCTAAGTTGTCGTATTTCGATGGGGATTCGGTGATCTTGTAAAAAGTCATGATGAGAATTTGATGCAAAAATAGGAGATAATCACGCGCGAAAGCATATCAGAAAATATTTTCGATCTTCAAAAATTTGCAAATACCACCTGCTTTTTAATTCGATTTGAAAGAAAAGTTCAAAGACTTAATAGAGCCTGTCCATAAAGTCACAGTGGCTGATCTAGAAAGTTCGAGGACAAGGCTTGCGACCCCGATAGATATCTAAAAAAATCAAGTATTTTACTGAAGTAAATGACTGGATTTATATCCGAGTATAACGAAGCAATCAGACTTATAAATAGACACTATATACTTTCTAACTTCTTAAGCAGTTCATCTTTTTTAACCCGAGAAATATCAACCGTGCTTCCATCTTTCATGACTAAGTATCCACCATCAGATTTTTTATAAGACTTCACATTTCGCAGATTGACCAAATAGGATTTATGCACCCTGAAAAAATCAAACTCCTCTAATACTTCCTCAAAATACTTTATGGGCTTAGAACTAACAATGCATTTTTTTTGGTCAACCAAGAATATTTCGGTGTAATTGCCGTCTGCCTTGGCAAAACTAATTTCTCGAAGTCTGATGTAATAGATGTCGGAAACGGTACTAACACCGAGTTTTTTGCTTTGAAGGGAAGTGGTTCGGTGATTGTTTAGAAAAACATTTGCGCTATTGACTTCATGGCTTTTCAGTTTTTCAATACGCTGTATGGCCCGGTGAAGCTCTGAAACCTCGAATGGTTTTAATAGATAATCGACAGCTGAAAATTTAAACGCACGCATCGCATATTGATCGTGTGCTGAAATTACGACCAGCTGAAAAGGTATTTCGTCAAAATCTTTTATCACATCAAAACCTTCTCCGTCAGGAAGTTCCATGTCTAAAAACACAACATCTGGTTTGTTTTCCATAATAGCGGCTAAACCATCCTTAACAGAATGTGCCATTTCTACTACCTGAAAAGTTGTCGTTTCGTGTAAGTTATTTTTTAAAATATTTGCAAAATCAACGTCGTCATCAATGATAACTGTATTCATTATATTTCCAAGGTTTAGCCGTTATTGTCTAAGGGTAAATGTAGGGTGAAAATTTGATTCCTTAAAACAAAAAAGGGATTGGTCTCGAATAAAGCTAATGCTTTGTAATATAATGAATTAAATTACTTCTTATGACTTACTCCAAAAAGGATGCTTTCAATCAAAATCATAACGGAGGGGATTTTTAAACCGGAAATAACTAGCTGTGAATGATGATTTAAAAATCTAGTGACTGGGAAGATTTTGGCAGAAAGGGATTTTTTGAAGCAGATTACTATTTTAAATCGCAAGTAAAGATACTATTGTAATTATCTTTACTATAGGTTCCACACTCAAATTCAGCATCAGTACGATTATTTGCGCTGATCTCTTTGGTGTATTCGTTTTCTTCTCCTTCGTGACAAACACATTCGTATGGCTTGCCACAAGATGTAACTGCGATCATGCCAATTCCACAAAAGGCTAAAAGGTAAACAATTTTTTTCATGGGTTCATAATTTTTGTTAATGACCAAATATATTATTGTCTTTTTGAAGGAAAACAATCCATTTGTACAAACTATTATTTTTTTATGATGAAGTTGTTTTATAAATGTATAACGCGTTATTAATGCATGTTTGCCTAGATTTTTATTGAATTCTATCTCCTCCAAAGAAAGGTGACTTTCAACGCCCCAATTCAACAGTTTATACATTTTACTTAATTTTATTTTTTGGTTTGACGTCAATTTGGGGTCTGAAATCGAGTGAATGTATGATCACTTTAAACCCAAACCCCATGAAAAATTACTTTACCCGAAAAGTTATTATTGGATTTTTATTCTCTGCATCTCTTCAAGCACAAATTCCACAGTTGGAAACCAACTGGCCACAACCTAATGGCGCCGTAAACGCTATTGCAGAAGACCAAACTAATGACCGCATTTATTTAGGCGGCAACTTTTCCGCATTTTCTAATATTTACAGGTCAAATGGTGTTTTTCTGGACACCCAGACTTCCGATATCGAAATTAATTTCCCGGAAATTGATGGGCGAGTACTGTCTTCTATCCCGGATGGACAAGGTGGTTGGTACATTGGTGGAGGATTCACAAAAATAGGGGATAGTCTTCGCCAAAATATTGGTCACGTCGATCAGAATGGGAATGTGACGGCTTGGAATCCCGGTGTAAACGGTACGGTGGCCTACATGGATATCGCCGTCGATTCTCTTTATATTGGAGGAACTTTTTCTCAAGTAAACAACCAAACCCGATATTCCCTAGCCGCTTTTGATATGGCTACCGGCCAGCTCACAAACTGGAATCCGGGTACAGATTATTTATGTATTAATTCGATGCTGGTCAACGACTCGGTGATGTTCTTGGTTCGTCACGGTTCTTATTCTGCTATGGTTATTCAGGGTCAAACCCGGGAAGGTGTTGCAGCGATTGACCTTAAAACGGGAAATATTTTGCCCTATAATCCGTCCCTACCTTTTTCCGGCACTCCGGATGACGATGTGTTTTCCTCCGCGCTAAAAGGTGATACCCTTTTTATAAGTGGTTTTTCTGCACCCATGGTCGGACAACCACATTTTTGGTTGGCGGCATTCCATACAGTGACCGGTGCTAGTCTGACAATCAACTACAATGTCAACGAGGTTCGGTCTATGGCCATTCAAGGAAATACCATGTTTTTTGCGGGAACCCTGCCCGGCGGTTCTAATTTTAGGAGAATTCACTCCATTGATCTCGTTTCCGGATCCATCAATACTTTGCCCTTAAGTATTCCGTCAGGAAATGTTAATCGTTTGTTTTTAAACGGTAATCAATTGTATTTTATTGGGAACTTTGAAACTGTAAACAGCCAGATGAGGAAGGAAATAGCCTCAGTTGATATAAATACCAATACCCTGAGTCCGATTCAGGTATTTCCCGGGACTTCAAATTTTCGAACCATTTCTGTTTCTGGAGCTAAGGTTTTAATTGGCGGGTATTTTAGTGGTCTATCTGCCGGATCTGGGGTGACGGCTAAAAGCGGCATTGCAGCATTGGATGAAGCAAATGGAAATATTTTGCCGTGGAATGTAGATGTTTCCGGTGGTGCAGTTCGGGATATTGCATTGCACGGCGACACAGTGATATTTGTTGGGAATTTTAATCAGGTAAACGGACAAGCAAGGAATGGTTTTGCCATGGTCAGTGGTGTCTCGGGAAATTTACTCGGTCAAGATATCAATGTTACGGGAACAGTAGATCGGGTTTTAGTTGCAAATAATTTAGCATATATCGGGGGTTCGTTTTCTTCCGTGTCGGGCCAAACACGATCTGCCTTAGCTGTCATCGATTTGTCCAATGGAAACCTGACTTCGCTTAATGCCCAAATTGCCTTAACCACACCGGGTATGCCAACCGTTGTGGCAATGGAATATGCCAATGGAAAATTATTCATCGGGGGTCGATTTAATCAAATTGGGGGTGTTTCCAGAAATTCACTTGTAGCCCTAAATGCCTCCACGGGAACTTTGCTGTCATGGAATCCCAATCTTAGCTCATCATCGGGAAATACGAGTATTACCGATTTGGAGATTTTCGGAAGTGAAATATTTTTAGCCGGATTTTTTCACGAAGTCAATGGACAGTCCCGCGATTATTTTGCTTCAGTAGATACCGGAACGGCAAATGTTACCAATTGGAATCCGCAAATTGGCGGGACTATTTTTACTAATCATCATTTTGGTGTTTCCCCTTCAGTAGGTCATGTTCATATTTATGCGCCATTTACTTCGGTCAATGGTTTTCAGAGAAATCGTTTAGCTCGGGTAAATTCAACCGATGGCCAAATTACAGCCTGGGAACCGCAGCCGAATAATAGGGTATCGAAATTACTCCGAACATCTAACCGCTTGTATGTTGGAGGTAATTTTACTTCAATAGAAAATTCTAGCCGAAATTATTTTGCTGCTTTCAGCGATTCTATTGGTGGTTGTGCAGCGCCTCAAAGTTTATTTGCCGATTCCATTTCCTTTTCCTCTATGGTCATTCGATGGACGGATTTCGGGTCACCCGTTGAATGGGAGGTGGAGTTTGATCAGACGGGAATTCCCCCCGGTACGGCCAACACATATATGACGACCCAGCCCTTATTCGCAGTGCAGAATTTGGATACGGGTGCTGCCTATGATTTTCGTGTTCGCGCTATATGTGCGCCTGGCGACACATCTGATTGGACGACAATTAATACCGCAACCACGCTTTTTATTTGTGAAAATAATATTCAATTTCCAGCTCAGGCATACGCAGTTCAGCCGGGTAACGCTCAAACCATCAATAGCTGTGTTCCAAGAAACACCTATTCTGTATTGACCAATATTCAGACTGGTCAGGTTTATCGCGTTCAGCGACTTCAATCGTATATAACGATCAGAAAGGGAAGCCCCAACGGACAGCTGATTGCTTCCGGAGAAGCGGATGTAACTTTTTCCGCTTCAACGAATGATGACTTATACGTGCATTGGAATACGGGAATTGATTGTGGACAGGACTCCGTGGGTTGTCATCTCGCGCAGGTGCAATGTATGAGTTGTGAAGTGGTGTATTTGGATGAGGATTTTTCTTCCGGATTGGGCGTTTTTTCCCCTTCAGGCGCAAATGGGAATTTGTGGTATCGAGCAGAGCCCATTACCCCGATTGCTGTTTCAGATAGGAATTATTCTATGTCTCCTTCTAATAGGGAACCACTGTTTTACAGCGTAAACCAATTGATTCAAAGTCCTACGGTAAGTAATGGTTTTGCCATGCTGGATATGGACGCGTACAATTCATCCGGTGGAAATCCCACCAGTAACTCCGTTTCGGCATACTTGACTTCCCCGCCAATGAATTTTAATCAGGTAAGTGGAGCAATAACACTTTCGTTTAAGTATTCCATTCGCTATTGTTGTGCGGCTAATGCTGAATTTTTGGTGCAGATATCAGGTGACAATTTTAATACAACCACGGATGTAGTTGTCAATTCGAATTTGGCACCCAATGTTCCTCGTGAAGATGGGGAGTTTTCGATGGTTCTCAATAATATTATTAATGCCATGAATTTTAGTCAAAAAAGCAATGTTCGCATTAGATTTTTTGCCGCCAACGGAGCAACCCATTATTTTTGGATGATCGACGATGTTCAAATTAAGGAAGTTCGTGCCGCAGATCCTCAACTTATTTCGGCATATTACACAACAAATTCTACCACCAACCCCAACGCTGTTTTTACCGATTTTCCTTATACGGTGTATGATACGACCCAGTTGCGTCCCTTGGTTTCGGTTGCCACGGTTTCCAATGCGGGCGGCCAGTCTTTAACCAATGTGCGGGTAAATCTTGACATAACCGGGCCAAATGGTTTTTCTCAAACGCTTACCAGTACCGCAAAGAATTTGGCACTCGGAGCACAAGACACGGTCAGTTTTCCCGGTTTTACCCCACCAATGGTTGCCGGTGATTATCATTTCAATTACGCCGTAGTATCCGATCAGGTTGATTTTGATTCGACCAATAATTCAGCGTCGTATATAGTCAAAGTTTCAGATTCCATTTTTGCCGCAGATAAAAGCGATTTTCAAAATCTTGGGCAATGGGCAAATACAACGGTTGGGGGTGCAAATCCATCCGGGAATTATTTTATAGGAAATCGATTTGAAATCACCAGCAATGTCAAGGTAAATGGTTTGTCGGTTAGAATAGGCTCAGGTTCTCAAGCAGGCACAACCATTAGTGCCCGAATAGTTGATAATTTCACCACCCTCATTGCAAAAGATTACGTGGTTCAGCCAAACGATATCGATAGTTGGGTTTACATTCCTTTTGATTCAGCCTTTGATGCCAGTGCGGGAATGGTGTATTCGGCAGGAATTGAGTATTTGGAAAATGGAAGTGGTCAAAAGGTTTTTGTCAATACTTCAGGTGATGCGGTGCCACTTCAAAGCAGGTTGGTAACTTATGACAATTCAGGAAATTATTATATCACCAGTATTCCTTGTATAAGAATGAGTTTGGCGCCAGAGCCTTGCAGTTATTTGTCCCATGATACAACTTTGACAGTTTCAGCATGTGGGCAGTATGAGTTTAAAAATCAAATTATTACACATTCCGGTATGTATTACGATACACTGGTCAATACCTTTGGATGTGATTCAATTATCACCCTTGATCTTACTATTGTGCCGCCTATAAATGTGATAGACACTGTTTTTGCCTGCATTGATTATACTTGGCCGGTAAATAATGTGACATACGATTCTACTGGGTGGTACTCGGATACTTTAGTGGCGGTTTCCGGTTGTGATTCCATTTTGTGGTTGTATCTCAATCTCGGCGTATGCTGTGAAATTCCCGAGAACCTTAGTGTGCTAAATACAAGCTTGCATTCGGTTGAACTCACTTGGATTGATTCCGGACTGGGTTATAAGTGGGAACTCGAGTGGGGTGCTGAAGGTTTTATGCCGGGAAGTGGGAATTTCGTTGATTCAGCCGTCAGTCCGTTCTTTATCTCCGGTTTGTCGCAAGGCACTTCTTATGAGTTTTATGTGCGATCCATTTGCAGTGATGGCGACACAACTGCTTGGAGCGATCCACGTCAGTTTTACACTCTGTTTCCCCATGATATGCAATTGTTGACTCAATTCCAAAGTGTATCCGGCACGGCTTCTCCTCAGATTCGTGCTATTGCTCATGACACCGTCAATAATCGGGTTTTATTAGGCGGAAGTTTTACAAATTACGGACCTTTCCCTAGAAGCAATTATGCGGCTGTCGATTATGGAACCGGTGCGCTGTGGATGGGTACACCTAGCGTTCAAGGCGGTCAGGTTTACACCATTCTTCCGGTTGGAAATACCATTTACATCGGCGGAAGCTTTACATCGGTCAATGGACAAAATCGAAACCGACTGGCAGCTTTTGACGCATCTACCGGAAACTTAAAAAACTGGGATCCGGGTGCAGATAACTTGGTGTTTGATCTCGTTGAAAAAGATGGTATTATCTATGCCGGCGGTATGTTTCAAAATGTGGGTGGTCAAAGTAGGGTAGGGGTTGCCGCAATTGATACAACTGGAAACACAACGGCCTGGGGGAGTTCGACTGCTTCGTCAGCCGATATTTACCAAATATGGAAGTTGGAAATTGTCAATGATAAAATGTATGTGGCGGGGGACTTTTCCAATCTCGGAGGTCAGCCGCGAAACAATGCCGCCTGTCTGGATTTGCAAACGGGCGCAGCCACACCTTGGAGTCCCAACATCGATCTTTACACAACCCATGTGTATCACCACGATGGAAGCATCTATATGTCGGGACATATTATTTCCACCGACTCCATCGAAACCAAATGTTTGGTAAAACTCGACACCATAAACGGTACTGTTGAACCTTGGAATGTGGTAACCAATCATAACGACCCGGTAATTCCGGCATGGGGATTAGAACAGGAGTACGATAAGTTTTTTGTGTATGGAAACTTCACGGAAATGGCTGGTGTCAATAGGGAAAGCTTGATGTCTATCGATATCCAAACCGGTGGAATGACCGATTGGGATCCTATGATTTCGGGCGCAGTTAGATCTGCGAAATTTATCGATAACATGCTTTTTGTTGGTGGAGGTTTTACACAAGTTCAAGGTCAATCTCGTCAAGGCCTTGCCGTTTATGGCTTGCAGCTCAATTGCCCGGATGATCTAGGTGCAAGTGTGATTAATTTGGATTCCCTTCCGTATTCTGTTGTTGGAACAACCACTTGTGGGGCTGGAAATAATTTGAGTAGAGCCAAAATGAATTCCTGCAATAATGTGGTGTATTACATGGGCGAAGATCAAGTCTATGTCTTTTCTCCTGCGGTTACCGATACTTTTGCTATCAGCGTTGAAAACAATACAGATTGGGCAAATGTAACTTTGTTTGAAGGTTGTCCGCTGGTTTTACAAAATGGTGTTTGCATGGATAATGTAAGCGGATTTGGGGACCAAACCATGACCGTCGTATTGGAAGCTGGAAAAACGTATTATTTGATTGTAAATGGTCAAAATTGCTTCCAGTACGATTTGCATATACAGCCTGTGGGTCGCCCAACCCTAACCTATACCGTCGTTTCAGCATTTGACTCCATTCATGGGGTATCTCCTCAGGCCGGACTGCCCAACAATATCGATCCGCAATCTGCCTTTGAATACCGCGTGGTTTACAGTCATCCCAATAATATTCCGCCACAAAACGGATTTCCGGTTGTGGGTATTGACAGCTCCGGTAACGGTGTGTTCGATCAGGTGGTATCCATGACCGAGGTGGATGTGAACGATCAAGACTATGTCAATGGTAAGGAATATTTCTTTGTACGTGGTTTTGAAGAAAATTACAGTTTGCAATACGCTTTTATGGCCTTCGATACCATCGGTAAATTTGCCATAGGGGAGGCCACGCAAATCAAAAGCGGACCTATTGTTTATGCTGATTCATTGGATCTCTTGGTTTATGCCAGTGATATAACTTTTTCGGATAACAATCCACCGGTTAATACGCCTGTGGACATAACGGTGAAAATTCACAACAATTCGGTTTTTGCCGCCACTGATGTTCCGGTACATATTTACGATGGAAACACGATAATCGACTCAGTTTTGATTCCGGTTATTGCCGCGCAATCGTATGAGGAAATTACGGTTTCCCGAACTTTTGCTTTCGCGGGATATTATCCAATAAAGGCTGAAATTGATAAAAACAATACCCTTCAGGAAAACAACCGACTAAATAATTTTGCCATTCGCCCAATTACCGTTGGGAACTTTTCTACCGGGGGAAGCATTGTCGTTAGCCTAGATTCTATTCCACAGGAAATGTGTAATGGTGCATTCTTCCTGTACAAAGGTGTTGCCGTTTATTCATCTGAATTTGGAAACAACATTCCGGCAGCTGGCGCTGAGGTGATAGCTGAAGTTGCGCAGACCGGACAAACGTTTAAAGGAAGGACAAATAGTAATGGGCGATTTAATTTTCCGGTTTGGGCGTCGGGTGCCCCCGGAAATTATACCATTACTGTAGAGGTAACTGATTTTACCGTAAGTGGGTTTGGTCAAAATCTCGGTTTTACTGTAACCTCATGTCCTTCCTCCCCAAATATGCCTTCCAATTCTTCTCCCGGCGGTTCATGGAACAATCCTTTGCCTCCTATTGTCCGCAATCCAGGTGGTTCGGTATTTTTCCCCACCTACAAGGCGGATCTCGTAGTGTTATCACAATATATTTCACCTACCAAAATCAATCCGGATACGGGTGAGTATATCCAAATTATCACATCGCTTGAAAATACAGGGGATTTGCCGGCAGATAATTTTTATGTGCAGTTTGAGATAGACGGTACTCCCTTTGGCAGTCCGGTGTTTATACCCAGATTGTTTCATGGATTTTCTACTGCGGTTATGGCCACGGATTCTTTTTCCTCTCCCATACCCGGCTACCATGTAGTTCAAGTGGAGCTCGACCCCGATGGTTTTGTGGATGAACAAACCTTATCCAATAATATCGCAACCCGCGCATTTATAGTGGGTTCACCGGTGGATTTGGCATTTCGTGATAGTGCGGGATTTTATCCCTCAGATTATTTCCCCGGCATCGGCCAGCAAATTTCTATTACTTCGGTGATAACCAATTCCGGAAATCACGTAGCTGATGGTGAAGTGCATTACTACCTAATTGACGGCCCGGATACCACCTTTATCGATTCTACGCATTTTAGTATCGGACAACTGGATACGATTACAACTTCCATAAATTGGACGGCGACGCAAATGCACGGCAGGATTTATGGCGTCATCAAAAACGTGGATCCTGAAGAACCCAATGTGTCGAACAACACGGATTACTTTGATTTGGGCATGCAAAATGGGCTTCCTGTGATGCCAGAATTTGTTCAGCCTCCGGTCAATCAGGTGGTTTGTAATGGCGACAGTATTGCCATTCCCATGCAGGTGAAATTTACTTCCGAAATAAAATGGTATCGAAATGGTACGCACTTCAGTCCGATGGTTGATACCTTAGCTCAGTTTTATCCCGCTGCACAATTGGATAGTGGGCATTATACCGTCGTTATTTCAAATCCGTATTTTTCTGATTCTGTAGATTTTGTGGTCGAGGTAATTCCGCCGCTTTTCGGTTCCCCAGAACATCATACTTCCTGTGGCGCTTTCCTTTGGCCGGTCAATAATCAGACATATACAAGCAGCGGAACCTATCAGCATATTTTAACCAGTGCAAATGGTTGCGATTCTGTTGTAACTTTAGAACTGGTAATTGTTCCACCTTCGAGCTCTACCCAAACTGAAAGCGCCTGTTCGCAATACTTCTGGGAGGTCAATAACCAATGGTTGACCAATAGTGGTACCTATGTCGATACGATTATGGACATCAATGGCTGCGATTCTGTGGTGACCCTACATCTCACCATTTTCACACCGGGCAGTGACAATCAAACGATAACAGCTTGTGCGTCATATTTGTGGCCGGTTAATAATCAGGTTTATACCAGCAGTGGAACGTATTCAGATACTTTAATGGACGCCAATGGGTGTGATTCGGTAATCACCCTTAATCTCACAATCAACCCGCCTAGTGTGGGGTCGCAAATTGAAACCGCCTGTGGCAGTTTTACTTGGTCGGCTAATAACCAGACCTACACCGCGAGCGGCACCTATGTGGACACCTTGTTGAATGCCAATGGCTGCGATTCGGTTGTGACCCTCAACCTGACGATTCATTCTGCTTCCACGGGCAGTCAAACCGAAGTGGCCTGTGGCAGTTTCACCTGGTCGGCCAATAACCAGACCTACACTGCGAGCGGCACCTATGTGGACACCTTATTGAATGCCAATGGCTGCGATTCGGTAGTGACCCTAAACTTGACCATCGAGATAGTAGATGTAAGCGTTTCGGATTCTGTATTGTCATTGACTTCCAATGCTGCGAATGCCGCGTATCAATGGTTGGATTGCCAGAATGGATATGCCCCGATAAGTGGCGCCACCAGTCAGATTTTCACACCGGCAGTAAATGGACAATATGCGGTGGAGGTTACGCAAAATAATTGCGTCGATACCTCGGCTTGTTACGTCATCGACCAAATTGGAGTAGATATGTTTTCGCTTTATCCGATGCAATTATTTCCAAATCCCACCCACGGTACATTTACATTGGATTTAGGTCGGACTTATCCTGATTGTTGGGTGCGCATTCTCGACGTCAATGGCAAGGTTGTAATGACCTTCAAAGCCGATGAAGCGCGTACCATAACTCGACATTTAGAAGTTGCAGCGGGCGTGTATATGATTCAGGTAAAAGTGCCGGAGGGCACCAAAATCCTGAAATTGGTAGTGTTGTAGAGTGTGTTTTGGATGGGTGGGGAAAATCTAATTCCTCACCTGTCCATTACCAAACACATAATACTTGTTGGTCACCAGTTGCTTGAGTCCGAGTGGCCCGCGATGGTGAAGTTTGTCGGTGCTAATGGCCAATTCTGCCCCCACGCCCATTTGCCCACCGTCGGTGAATCTACTGGATGCATTATGATACACTGCGGCGCTATCCACTTGTTCCATAAACTCCTGCGCTTCGGACGCATCTTCAGTCATGATTACACTGGAATGTTTTCCGGAGTACGTGTTGATTTTGTCGATGGCTTCTTGTAGTGAATCCACGGCGCCAATGACAATTTTCATGGCCAGAAACTCTTCGAACCAGACATCTTCTGAAGAAATAATGGAGGCTTCCGCTAAAATTGATTTGGTGTTTTGGTCGGCTAAAACTTCCACGTCCAATTCGTTCAGGATTTGATGCAGTTCTTTGGTTTTTTCTTTAAATCCCTCAATGTTTTTGTCGATTAAAACCTTGTCGAGCGCATTGCATCCGGAAATTTTATTGGTTTTTGCATTGATGATAACTTCGATGGATTTTTTCCAATTGGCTTTTGGAGAAACATACAAAAAGTTGTTTCCTCTTCCGCTAATTAAAACGGCGCATTTAGCGTGAAGTTTGACAAACTCGATTAGTCTTTCGCCACCTCTTGGGACAATTAAGTCGAGCTTTTCGGTGGGATTTCGCAAAAATTCCTGGGTTTCATCCCGGTTCATTTCCAGCATTTTTATCCACTCATTCCCAAGGTTGTTTTCAGACAATGCCTTGTGCCAGCATTCTACCAAAATCACATTGCTATGGTATGCTTCTTTTCCGCCTTTGAGTAAAATTTTGTTGTTGGCTTTAAATGCGAGAACCGCTGCTTCAATGGTTACATCCGGGCGGGATTCGTAAATGATCATGATGGTGCCAAATGGATCGGTTCTATTAATGATGCGCAAGCCGTTTTCCAGGGTGATTTTCGAAATGTCCTTTCCAACGGGGTCGTCCTGTTCCATCACTTCCCGAATGGCTTGAATCATGCCGTCCACTTTTTGGTTGTCCACCACCAAACGGTCGTATAGGGCGCGGTCATCACGGTTAAAAGCATCGAGATCCTTTTGATTGGCTTTTAATATGTCCTCGCGTTTTTTATCCAGAATGCGAATCATGGATTGCAAGACATTGTTTTTTATTTCGGTTTTGATCAACTTCATAGTTTTTGTTTTTTTGAAAATTCAAATTTAGTTTTTGGTCACCAAAGTGCCAGGATTGCGTCCTTCTACAATATCGATAATGGTGTTTTCTTCCTTTCCATTGGCGATATAGGTTGGGATACCTAAGTTGGCGGCTGCTTTGGCAATCCGAAGTTTTGACTCCATGCCGCCTCGGCCTTCTCCTTCAGCTTTTCTCGACTTCTGCACGTATTTTTCCACGTCTTGATCCACGGTTACATGTCGAATCAATTCCGAATTTTCGTCATCTGGGTGGCCGGTAAATAGCCCGTCGATGTCGGTGAGTAAAATGAGCATATCGGCGCCAATGAGTTCGGCGACCAAGCTGGCCAATTCATCGTTGTCGGAAAACATAGAATCGGTAAGCGACACGGTGTCGTCTTCGTTAGCTATGGGAATTATCCCCTCATTGATAAGAACCTCATAACAATTCGTCATGTTGTCGCGATATTCTCCGGGTGCAAAATCTCGTTTTGTGGCCAACACCTGAGCGCATCGCATCCCGATGTCGTGAAACATGGAGTAGTAATGCCGCATGAGCCGTGGTTGGCCTACCGATGTATAGATTTGACGCCGGGCGGTTTTGTCGGTGGCCGAACATTCGCCGAGCACTTCTTTGCCGGCAATGGCGGAACCGGAGGAAACAAGCGCGGTAATGATGTCGCGTTCGTAGAGATATGAAATTTGTCGTATTAGGTTGCGTAAAACAGGACCAACGATTCTGTTGTTTCTATTGGTCATCACGTTGGTGCCTACTTTTACAACAATTCGTTTTTCGAAAGTTTCCAAAGCATTTGTTTTGTTTTTTCAGGGGGCTTTTATTAAAATACCCACAAACCTCAAGCCCCTGAAGAATTGAAGTTTGGAGATTTTTAATGGGTCTATTGTTCTTTTCCCAATTCTACAGCTCGGTTAAAAGCTGCGTAGGCCGCTTCCTGAATGCGTTCTTTGACGTTGTTGTCGTCCATAGAGTCCAATGCAGCTTGTGTAGTGCCGCCCTTAGAAGCCACGCGCTTCATCCAGCTTACGGGGGTGAGATCGGACTGAGAAAATAATTCGATGGCACCCTCGAAGGTGTTTTGTACCAAAACTTTAGCATCGTGATCAGAAAAGCCCATTCGCTTGGCAGCCTCCATCATAGATTGCATAAAATAAAACACATAAGCCGGTCCGGAGCCTGAAATCCCCGTTGATTTGTCGATAAAGGTTTCGTCGTCAACATGGATGGATTCTCCGGTGGTGTCTAAGAGATTTCGGATAAGGATGAGTTCAACTTTTGAGACTGTTGAAGACTCTGTGTAAGAGGTAATTCCTTTTCCCACTTTTGCGGGCAGGTTGGGCATGGTTCGCACAACTTTTGAAATTCCGAGTTGCTCCTGAATGGTTTTAATTTTTACCCCGGCCATAAGTGAAACGAAAATTTGATCTTCTCTAACCAAGGGTTTTATGGAGGCGAAAAACTTTTCTGCGTGGTAAGGTTTGATGGCGATGAATACGATATCTGCAATGGAAATGCAGTCTTCAATTTTTTCGTAAACATCGTAGTTTGGGTCTTTTTTTAGTTTGCCGGTGATTTCGGCGCTGATGTCGTAAATCATCAATTTTCTTCGACTGAACCAGCCTGAATGGGCCATGCCCTGAGAATAGGTGAGCCCCATGTTTCCGGCACCCACAACCAATAACTTCATTCTATATTATTTTGGTTAACACTGTAAAGTGTTCAATTACCATGCGAGGCTTTGACATAAGGGCGTTTTTGTGCGAAACCAAGTTTTTAATAGGTTGTTTTTTTTCGTAAGCCGTTGTTGATTAAAAGGATGTCCAAGGATGTAGATTTGTCATGTAATAATGGCAGGTGCTGTGGGTTTACACCTCACTTTGCCTATTTTGAGAAAACCCTTTTGCCAGTCCAAAAAGTATTATGACACAAGAAATGATGGATGCTGCCGTAAGGGTGAAGATCAAAAATGAAGTTGCCGCAATCAGACTGATGTCTCCCGGATTACCGCCGATTAGTGGTAGTTTTGACCCTTCTCCGGTTACAAGGGAAAATACGACATTGAAAAAATTGGCGAATGAAGCGTAAAGAACAAATACAAAGCAAAGGGAAAACCAACGATATTGAAGTTCCATTTTTTGCCAAATTAAACCGAGTAAAATTAGAAACATACCGTTGAACAGTCCTTGTAAGTGTGCAGATAGCACCATTCTAGGCTCACTTGAAAACGGTATGAATGTGCCAGTTAGGAGACCCATTAAAAAAAGTGAAATACCTAAAAATATGAGCAATTCCGACTGCTTTTTTTTTGCTTCTGATTTTTGTAACCTTTCTCCCATAATCTATTTTTATTAGTATTCCACTGATTGATGAAAATATCATCGGCAACAAATATATATATTATTTTGCAAATATTTAGACTGTGTAGAAAAAATTATGAGTCTGCTGCAAAAAGTCCCTTTCTGTCAAAATCTTCCTTTTCAGTAGATTTTTTAACCCTCACTAACAGTTAGTTAGCTCCGGCTCAAAAATCCCATCCGCGTCGATTTTGATTGAAATCATCCTTTTTGGAGTGAACTCAATTATTCACCTCATAATATGCCGAAAAAATTTAAAATAAACCCTATGGATTTTTTTATTATACTTGCAAATGAATTTTCATCGTCTTTCCATGCAACGGTATTCTCCGGTTTTTTTGTTCTTTTTCATCTTTGTCGGGATGTCTTTATCTTTTGCGCAAAATCCCGGTTCATTTGAAAAGCGTTTTTATCCAAGCCAACCGCCGGGAAAAATTGCCCTGGCCAAGTTGAGTTATGAGTCGTTTGAAATTTTATACGAACAACCAAATTTAATTTTATCCGCGCCCTACGATACCATCGACCTATTGTGGTTTGATGGTGAATTTGAATATCAACGGTATCTTAAGTCGATAGCGCCCGGGAATTATCTCAAATTGAATTTGAACTTCGAATATTTGGAATTACAATTTTTTGTAAAGCCTTATTTAACGGCGCATCTTATTAATCATGAATCAGATGGTTATGTTCAATTCACCAACCTTTTTGGCAAAATTAATACACAATTGGAACCCAAAATAAATTGCTGGTGGTGTCGTCCGCGGTATAAAGCGGCTTTTTCGGGTTATCAACTTTCGGGTTTTAGCGGCAACAAAACGCTTGTGCTAAAAGGAGATTCCATTCATCAAAAATGGCGTGTTTCCCGAAGTAAGCCCCTTGATGCTTATGGGGATGGTTATGGTGGGGGTTCTGGTTCGCGTGCAAGTAATAATCACGGCTATATCATTACCAGTCAGCCGGTTTATCGGCATTTAGATACCCTCAAAATGAAAGCTTATTTGTTAAATGAATTCAATAAACCCTTAAAGGACGCCGTTCGGGTCGAACTGCGGGAATTTAGGAATCGGTTTCATTACGGTAGCGAAAAGTTGATTTTTCGAAAAACATTAGCCCCTACCCGGGAAGGGCTTTTTTTGCTGGAGGAAGTGCTAGGTGATAGTTTGAAGTTAGATAAAGAATATAAAATATGTATTTTTTACCGGGCCAATAACGGGGATATGGTCAATCCCAAGCGTTGGTCAAATACATTTTCAATTAAAGATTACCAATTGGATGATTTTAGCATGAAACTGGAGGCTTTGGAATCAGTCGTTTATCCGGGAGAGGATGTTACGGCAATTGTCCAATTGTTAGACGGGACACAACAACCGATGCCGGGCGCCCGGGTGATTTTTAACGGTCAATTTTCGGTGATTTCCAATCCTAAAATCAAAAAGCCTTATTCGGTTTCTCTTCATATTGCAACCGACACCATTTACACCGATCACAATGGTTTTGCAAGATTTACTATTTCTAAGGAAAAACTTGACCATCCTTTTCAGTTTTCGGTTAATATTTCAGCCGAAGCACTTTTGCCCAATGGGGAAATGAAAAAATCCAGCACACATATCCAACAAAAACCTAATAAAAACCCCCTTATTTTAGAAAGGAGGACGGATGGGTTTTACGCTTTTTTGGCCGATAGTAGCTCCGGGTCGGCCTTGTTGATTCGGAAGTATAAAGACACCGAAATCCGCGATTCAATTTCGCTGCCTGTTGCCCTGCCGCCAGATCCTATGGTGTTGAATTATATCATTCTTTATAAGGGTTTTATCCGAAATTTCTCCAATGACATTCACGGGCCTGTCATCGGGGTCGTTCAAGAATATCAGTCGGATGGAATACACGTAAAATTATCAAATCCCTTTGGATATCCCTTTAAGGGTGTGATAAGATACAAAAAACAAAAGATTGAATTTTCGCATTCGGGGGACACAGCTTTTTTGTTGCCCATGGGAATAAAAGAAATCGCGTATCTCGATTTGTATTATTTTCATAAAGGCAAACTGGAACGAGCAACTCACAATCTACAATTTAAAGAACGGTTACTGAATATTTCTTCCAATTTTCCGGAAAAAACCTATCCGGGCATGGAGCATCATGCGGAGGTTCAGGTTAAAAATTATCTGCATGAACCCGTTTCGGATGTTGATGTTTCGGTGGTAAGCTTTACCGATCAGTTTGAAACGCGGAATATTCCCGACCTGCCTTATACCGGAAAAATATTTGGCGCTTTTTCTTCCCGGTATTTATATTCTCTTAGAGAAGTTTCAAAAACTAAAAGTACCAATATCCCGCTAAATGAACATTGGGTAAGGCGGTTTGGAAAGCGAACAGATTTGTATTACGACCTATTGCTCAATAAAAAACGTATTTACCGATTGATTCCCAACGGAGATAGCAATGTAGCTGAAATTGCCGTGTATCCGATAGCGGGCAATGCCTTCGAGAAACCGATTTATATAAGTATGAATGGCGAAATTGTTTATTACTACCGCGCCAATCAGCCCTTTAGTTTTTATACCCAAAGTGAATTAAATTCCATCACTGTGCGGATGAAGAATGGAAGATATTACAATTTTCATGATATTCCGGCGGTAAAAGGTTATAAGACTGTATTTTCATTTTTTGCCATACCCTCGCATAAAAGAGAGCCGCTTACGGATGTAGAGATGAAAAGGTTGGAAAAGCATTATTTTCAATTTACACAAGACAATGTCCTTGTGGAAGTACTTGATTATAAAGTGAATAATAATATTTACTTTCGTCAGGGTTACGGTTCAAATAACGGGATTTTTGGTCCACTGCTCCATTCCCATAGCAAAAAGGTGAATGTATATAATCCGTATCGGGAAATGATGCCTTTTACCCTTGTTCCGGGAAAAAATCACCAACTTAATTTTGACGAGCGCACCATTCTTATTTCGGAAAACAATGTAGTAAAAAAAGATTTGCATTCGGCGTATTCTTTTCGTTTTGATTTGGATGAGTTTTGTTGTGAAAAGTTTGATACATCCGAATTTTTTGTACACCCACTTGAACCCGTAATTCAAAGTTTGATTTACAACAACAGGGAAAAGCGATCATTATTTGCCGGAGGAACCGGGGCTTCTGCGCAATTTGTTGTATCTGAAAACGACCTTTTTTCGGATATTCGACACCCGGATCATATTCAATATTATGTTTTAATGCCGAAAGGGAAGGAGGGTTACGGAACGCCTTTTTTCTTTTCAAACCCAAATATTATGAACAATATCCAGCCCGGAGAATATCGGTTTTACGGCATTACGTTTACAAAAGATATTGCTTGGTTTTGGAAAAGTGAGGGGAAGGTTGAGGATGGTATGCGAACTTATTTTCCAATGGAATTTGTGGAAAGTAAAGCGTCATTTGAGAATATACCTATTTTCGATACCCTGCCCATTGGGGAAAATTTGCTCAAAATGGAGGTTAACCATGATGTAGTTGAATACAGTAAAATTGAGTTGCCAAAAGACAATTTGGTTAAGGTTTTTGGTTCTGTAAAGGAGCAAAATGGACAATCCGTTCCTTTTGCAACGGTTATAGCTAAAGATTTAGACGAAAATATTTTAAAGGCAGTGGATTGCGATGTCAACGGTGACTATGCGCTTTATTTACCGGAGGATTTGGCAATTTCCCTTGAAGTAAGTTTTTTAGGTTTTAGGACATTTAGAATTGAAGGCCTAGAGATCTCAAGAGAACCGATTAGACAGGATTTTTATTTAAATGAAGAAGCTGAAATGCTTAGTGAGGTTGAAGTGATAAGCTATAGTAGTCCGTTAATTACAAAGGATGTTAAAACAACGGTAGCTCCTCAGGAAATAAACCAAATGGCCATTCGAGATGTGGTTAATATTGCAGCACAAACCGCCGGGGTATTCGTCCCCGACTCTAGACCCAGCTTCATAGACGGCGTAAAAGTAAGAGGTAGTTTGCGACTTCCTCAAGGCAGTATTCAGACCGAGGAAATTTTCACCGGTGGTGTGCCGGCGCAGTATGGAGATGCAGGGGGCGGTTTGGTCCAATTTGAAAAGGCTGAAAATGAGGTGACACTGGATATGGCCAGTTCCGGATTGCGAAGTAATTTTTCGGATTATGCGATATGGGAAGTCAATCACCTGTCCAATGATTCCGGGTACGTTCGATTTACGCACACTTGGCCCGATGATATTACGACTTGGGAAACGCATATTCTGGCCATGAATCCCAAATTGTTTACCGGACAAACCACCGTCAAGACCAAGGCGTTTAAACCCATTCAGGCGCGTTTGTTTACACCGCGTTTTGCCATCCACGGTGATCGTATAAGCCTGACGGGACAATTGCAAAATCAGACCGGACAGCGATATCCGGGCAGTATTCGGTGGTCAGATACCCCGGGTGATACCCTGGAAGAAACCACGGAATTGCTCAGGGTGATGGATAGAACACATCGACTTGAGGCGCCAGAGCATGAGGATAGCCTTTCGGTATTTTTCGGTGTAAAACTGGAAAATGGTTACGAAGATGGAGAAACGCGGAAATTGCCCTTATATCCGCTGGGTGCGCTAAAACACGAGGGAATGGGGTTTGTCGCCTGGGACGATACTACGTTTCAAATCGGATTTGAAAGTGGCGAAATGGTCATCCATGTTGACAGCGGCCCGGGAAAAATACTGCAGGATGAGGTTTATTATTTATCCAATTATGTGCATTCCTGCAATGAGCAAATGGCTTCACGGCTATTGGGTCTGGCATTGTACAATGAAAAATTAAAAAGTGAAAATCTTTCCACCAAAAAAAATGAGCGAGAAATTCAGAAAATTGTAAAACTTCTGAATAAGAATCAATTGGGTAACGGCACTTGGGCATGGTATGGAATGGGAAGATCAGATATGCGAATGACCAAACATATTGCCGAACAATTGCTGTATGTAGAACAGAAGGGCATTGCGATAGGCGATGCCCTCAATGAGGTGAAATCCAACATCGAGGATTGGATTGAAGGCGCTCGTAATCGCACCGATTCCCTTGAACTCGCGCTACTCATGGCACGATTGGATTTGCCGTTCCACTACGAAGCTATTTTGATTCATACCCGTGATACTTTGGTATATCACACCATGCTTCGCGCTATGATTGCTGAATGGCGAGGGATAGAATCTCAAAAGGTCAACATCATGGAATTGAGTAAAAAGACCATTTACGGCAATATATATTGGGAGGAAAAGGTCAACACTTATATGCGAAATCCTTTTGGAAACCAGCAGCTCAATTTTATGGCTTTTGAATTGCTGCAAAAAATGAACGCACCAAAGGAGCAAATTCTTGGCACCCTTGGCTATTTATTGGAAAAACGACGGGGAAGGTATTATTATAACACGGTATATTCTTCTACCTTTTCAAGATTATTGGCCAATGATTTTTACAAACAAAGGAAGCGTGGTGAAAATCCGAGTTTGACCGTTTCTCCGGATGCAAGGGTGTATCGCGAACTTCCGGTGACCTGGAAAGGGTATGCGCATCCCGACATGACCGCTAACTTAAAAACCGGCGGGGATATGTTGTTTGTTAATTGGTACAACGAACGATGGGAATCCCACCCCAAAAATGATGGTGCAAATCCGGGCTTTTCAATTGTCAGGACATTTAAACAAAGTGATTCACCCCCGGATAGTGTGTTTGTTCAGGGAAGGGAAATCTTTATGGAAGTGGAGGTCACGGTCAGTAAAGAAGCCAACTACATGATGATGGAGCTGCCCATTCCAGCCGGTTGCGGGTATAAAAACAAATCCCAGCACGTGCCTTACGCAACGCACACGGAGCAATTCCGCGATAGGGTAGTGGCGTATTTTGACCATCTTCCTACTGGCACCTTTACCATTCGGGTTCCATTACAAACCCGATTTAGCGGAAAGTACTACGCCAATCCGGTTCGTCTGGGTTCTATGTACTTTAAGCACTTGGAGTATTTCGACGACGGTGTGTTGGTTGAGATTTTGGACAAGCCCTAAAATGCACAATTTCCCGGTGTTCTGGGGAATGGGATTACATCGCGGATGTTGCTCATGCCAGTGACAAATTGAACCAATCGCTCAAAACCCAATCCAAACCCGCTGTGAACGCAGGTGCCGAATTTCCGGGTTTCTAGATACCAGTACAGCTCCTCTTCAGGTATATTAAAATCGGCCATTTTTTGACGAAGGACTTCGTAGCGCTCTTCACGTTGCGAACCACCGATGATCTCCCCGATTCCCGGGAATAAAACATCCATGGCCCTTACCGTTTTGCCATCGTCGTTGAGACGCATGTAAAAGGCTTTAATACTTGCCGGGTAATCGTAGAGAATGACCGGGCATTTAAAGTGCTTTTCCACCAAGAATCGCTCGTGCTCCGATTGTAAATCCGCTCCCCATTCCTCAATTGGATACTGAAATTTTTTCTTTTTATTGGGCTTGGAGTTCCGTAATATGTCTATGGCTTCGGTGTAGCTCACCCGCCTAAAACCATTTTCTGCAACAAAATTCAATTTGTCGAGCAACGACATGGGAGAGCGCTTGTCGGCGGGAAGTCCTTTCTCCTCGGCTTCCAGTCGATTACTCAGGAATTCCAAATCATCTGGACAATTTTTGAGTACATTTTGGATAACGCTGCGCAGAAAGTGTTCGGCCAAGTCCATGTTTTGATCCAAATCGGCAAAAGCCACTTCCGGTTCAATCATCCAAAATTCCGCCAAGTGACGGGAAGTGTTGGAGTTTTCCGCGCGGAAAGTGGGGCCAAAAGTGTAAACCTTGCCCAGGCCTAAAGCAAAAAGCTCAGCTTCAAGTTGTCCGGAAACTGTAAGGTTTACCTCTTTCTCGAAGAAATCTTGTTTGTAGTCCACCTCACCTTCCGGGGTAAGGGGGATGTTTTTTTTATCTAAAGTGCTTACCTGAAACATTTCTCCGGCGCCCTCGGCATCACTGCCGGTAAGGATGGGCGTGTGTACATTGTAGAACCCGTTTTCGTGAAAATACTGATGTATGGCAAACGACAATTGATGGCGAAGGCGAAATACCGCGCCAAAGGTTTGGGTTCTCGGACGAAGATGGGCAATTTCCCGCAGGAACTCCATGGAGTGTTTTTTGGGTTGCAGGGGATATTGCTCGGGATCGGATGCGCCGTGGACGATAATCTTCCTGACCACGAGTTCGATGTCTTGTCCTTTGCCCTGTGAGGTGACAATATCTCCACTGACTTCGATGCAGGCACCGGTGGTTATTTTTTTGAGAATGGATTCGTCAAAGTTTTCAAAATCAACCACGCATTGCAGGTTCAATACAGTTGATCCATCGTTTAGCGCGATAAATCGGTTGGAACGAAAGGTGCGAACCCATCCGCGGACGGTAGCTTCTGTCCCCGCTTTTTTTTCTTTTAGAACTTGGTTAATGCGACAAACGTTCATGGTTTATGCTTTAAGAAGGTTGTTTTCCAAACAATATCGCGCGATTTGCACTGCATTGGTAGCGGCGCCTTTTCGTAGGTTATCCGCTACGATCCAAAGGTTTACCGCTTTATCGTGACTAAAATCTTCCCGAATACGGCCAACGTAAACTTCGTTTTTTCCCCGGGTATAGTAGGGCATTGGGTAGGTATTGGAGCTCGGTTCATCTTCTACGTTAATGCCTCGGGCAAAACGAAGGACTTCTCGAACTTCTTCGGCGGTAACTTTCGTTTCAAATTCGATGTTAACACTTTCGCTATGGCCGCCTAAAACGGGCACTCGAACGGCAGTAGCAGAAACTAAAACGGCATCGTCGCCGAGAATTTTTTTCGTCTCCCGGGTCAGTTTCATCTCTTCTTTGGTGTAGCCGTTTTCGGTAAAAACATCGCAGTGTGGGATGCAGTTTTGGTCGATGCGGTAGGGGTAAACCATTTCTGGATCGCGGTTGTTACGTTCCGCTTCCATTTGGTCCATGGCTTTTTTTCCGGTTCCGGTAACACTTTGGTATGTAGATACGATTACCCGTTTGATACCAAAGGTTTTGTGAAGTGGGTGTAGCGCCAGAACGAGTTGGATGGTGCTGCAATTTGGGTTTGCAATAATGCGGTCGCTTTTTTGAAGGCGGTGCGCATTGATTTACGGCACCACCAATTTGATTTTGGGGTCCATCCGCCAGGCAGAGCTATTGTCGATGACCATGGTTCCCATTTCGGCAAATTTTGGCGCCCAGGTTTTGCTGATGTCACCACCTGCGGAGAAAAGCGCGAGGTCAATGTCCATTTCGAGGGCTTCCTCAATGGTGACACAAGTCCATTTTTTATTGTTGAATACAATTTCCACACCCTTGCTGTTTGCAGAAGCTACGGGGATAAAATTATCAACAGGCAGGTGACATTCTTCCATCACCTGAATCATTTCGCGTCCGACCATGCCGGTAACGCCTACAACAGCAACATTCATGATTTATCGCTTAAAAGGTTCAAAACAGTTGGGTTAAACAACGTAAAAAAACAGATTTGAATTGGGCGGCAAATGTACGTGAAACACCATTGCTAAAGAAGAAATTTGGGTTAAAAAGTTGCGCGGTTTACAGTTGGGTTTTTTTCCGTTTTTGGGAAATTTATTTGTCGTTTTCATGGATTAAAGTTCAGTCCTGCTATCCATTTTTAGTTTCTGATAAGCTCGGTATTCAGGTAAATTCCAGGACAAAATAGATTTTGATTCCCATTTCATTGCGAAGATCCTTTTTCGTTCATCAATTATTTTGACGTATTCTTCCGGGGTCATGAATTCTTGTTCAAATGGAAATTTTTCCTTTTGTATCGAATCTATGTATTTTAACTCCTTTAGGGGTTTATCCAAGTATGGCAAGGATTTATCGGACAAGTTTGACATATAATCCAAATGTAAAAATGACCGATCGGAATGGGCAAAATTATATTTTGCAATTATGGTATCCCAATTAAATAATGAGCTAAATATCAGCACCAAGAGAATGGCAAAAGTATTTCTTTTGACGAGATAAAATGCTGATTTTTTTTGTTGCACCTTTATGAATACTGTATATAGGCCATATAGCGTGAGAATCAAAAAAATAAAAACACCTATTCTTTTATATGCAAGTGCAAAATAACTGATATACCAGAAATTACGAATGGCCACGGAAATAGACAAGATGCCATTTTGGAATAACCAGATGATGCTTAAGTATTTCAGCAGCTTATTGTTAGAATAAAAGTTTAAATTCCCACGGAAATAGTAAAGCACCAAAACTATTGAGGTGATTATTGAAAGGATTAAAAGATACGTACCTTCATGAACGAATTGCTTCAAATATTGGCCTTCCCATTCAAATCCAAACCAAACCCACCTAATATCTGTATAATTTAACACCAAAATTATCAGATTTAAAACAGCGAATAAAAACACCCCGGCCATATACTCATTTTTCAGCGCATTTATCTTTTGACCTTGGTTTTCTATCTTCTTCTTTCTTTCCAGTTCATCTATTGTATTTTCATCTATTTCAATAATTTGCTGATTTGCAGTTCGCATGAAAATGAACACACTAATGAATAAACAAATCAGGAATGTCATGATGAGTGAAAAATCAAAATCTTTAAAAGGATAAATGATATTCTCCTGCAAGAACATCGCTGTATTTGCGACAATTTTATCGAAAACAGGGTTGGATCTTCTGTATCCTAAAATCCGCAAACCCATTATTTGTTCATTTCATTAATTTTTTTTACGCCTAAAATCGATAGATTTTGTGTGTTTTTATGAAATTTTAGCTGATTTGTATCTTTTAGCTTGCTATAACTTGGTGATAACTTTGAAGATT
>JAFIEY010000232.1 GCA_020832345.1 Cryomorphaceae bacterium
TGTATAATTTTCTCTTTGGGAAACCGGTAGGCTTGGCAATAGCTTATTTTTTTATTCACCAATATATATTTTGTTAATCTGAATAAAAACACGCACGGTATATACCGGGCGTTTTTATTTTGTCTATTTGAATTTACACTAAACTATCCCTATCAAAATAAGCCAAAATTGAGTCCACTCCAAAAAGGAAGATTTAAATCAATATCTACCGACAAGGAAGATTTTGGAAGAAAGGGACTATTTGGAGCAGACTTAAAATATAAACCTCAAAAAACAAGTTTCCGTAAAACTCAAGTGGTAACAAGTCCCAGTACTATTCACATATAAATATTTTAATCGTAGCCCAAGAGAAAGTTTTATTTCCATCGTAAAGTGTAAATTGTATTGAAGTAGATAGCTCAGAAAAGTATGATCTGGAATTAGTGTTCCTATAAATAACATCTCTTGTAAAGGTGAAAAGGTGACAGGATAATCAAAATAATTAAAAATATGCAACTGCCAAAATTGGCGTAAAAACATGTCAAAATACTTAAACATTTACCTAGTGAAATTTCATATTATATTTATTGATAAAAAATTACATCAAAAATTAGTTATATACATCAAAGCTAAATTACAAATTTAAGTCAACACAAAGCCTAAAAGTTTTTTTTAACAAATGTAATGGATACTTACAAAAAAGGGATAGAAAAACAAAACAATACAAGCGAAAAATCCTTACCAACAATCATAGTTGAAATTGCAAAAAATTATTAATCAGATAATTAATTGTATTACAAAATTCTTTTTTTAGAAATTATACTTCAAAAACCTTCTAATAAAACTTTTTCAATTTGGCGAGAAATGGAATGCCTATTGGTAATTGTCGTGTTGACAAAATAATTAACAACAAGAATTTCCATTCAAATTTGCTTTATTAAGTAAAAAAATGGTATTCAAAAAACCACTTAATCAAAATGAAAAAGATTTTCATTACACTAACAATTTTTAGCTCTGCTATTGCTGTTTTTGGACAATCGCAGGATCACCGTTGGTCAGTAGGACTAAACGGAGGTTTATCCGATTTTATCGGTGAAGCTAGCGGCCATCAATCATTTAACTTCCGAGGCGCGATCAGGGGTCAGGTTGGAGCCAATGTCTTTTACAATCTCAACAATTGGTTTAGCCTGGGCGCTGATTTCACTACTGGTAAAATGGGCCACCATGCCAGTTTTGGACAAACCTTAGAAGGCCTTTCATCATTTAGAGCAACTTCTAATCACGGTCATTTAGCATTGAGGTTAAAGTTTAACAACGGAAGAATTCTAAGTGAAACTTCAAGAATACAACCCTACCTCATGGCTGGTATAGGATTGGTCAATTTCAGTGCACATTCATCAAATGACGTTGAAGGCGTTCATTATCAAGGCTTGACAACACACACCTTCAATACAGGCTTAGGCTTAACGTATATGTTGACCGAAAGGTTTGGGTTAAATTACAACCTAAACTACGCGGTAACTGGAAGCGATAATATCGATATGAGAGAGCGCGGAAGAAACGACCAATATATCATCCACACTATAGGGGTAAATTATTCGTTTCGTGCTAAGAAATCGAAAGATATCACCGAAAAAATTGTGGAAGAAACAAAACCAGTTGTTGCTGCTGTTGTTGACTCCGACGGTGATGGTGTGCCCGATCACTTAGACAAGTGTCCAAACACGCCAAAAGGCGTAAAAGTGGATAAAGATGGATGTCCGGTGATTGAAGATAAAATCATTGCGGAAATTCAAACCATTGCGAAGTCTATATTCTTTGAAACCAACTCAGATAAAATTTCAGATACATGCTTTGCAAAACTTGACCGATTGGTTGACCTATTAAACTCGCCAGATGTACCTAAAGAAACCATTTTAGATATTGAGGGACATACGGATAACACCGGAAATTTCGACTTTAATCTATCACTTTCTCAAAAAAGGGCCGATGCTGTAAAAGCATATTTGGTATCTAAGGGTGTAAGTGCTGAACGCTTACAATCTGAAGGATTTGGACCTAAAAAGCCAAAAGCCGATAATTCAACCCGTGAAGGAAGGATTCAAAACAGAAGGGTTGAGTTAATCCTCCACTATTAAATTAGGAGTCTGCTCTAAAAAGGCCCTTTCTGCCAAAATCTTCCTTGTCGGTAGATTTTTGAATCCTCACTAACAGCTGGTTAGCTCCGGTTCAAAAATCCCCACCGCGTCGATTTTGATTGAAATCATCCTTTTTAGAGTGGACTCAATTAGAAAGAACTTTAATTGAAGTTAATCTCATAAAAGGGGCGTGCTATGGCACGCCCCTTTTTGCGATTATGAATTCCAATTTTGAGTCTGCTCCGAAAAGTCCCTTTCTGCCAAAATTATCCTACTTTGAGTGAAATCAACTTTACCAAAAAAAACCTTGAACCTGATGTGTGAAACTATTTTCTTCATCTGGGTTATATGTGGAAATATATGATAAACCAAATCGGGATTGCTTACTAAACGAGCAAAGGACGTGTGAATAAACACAAAAACACACGTATAAAAAATATTTAATATCTTTGCTGCATCAATCACTAATAGGCGTAAAAATGAACACAAAACTCACCTTGACTATTGAGCAGGATATTATCCAAAGAGCAAAGAAGTATGCAAAAGACCAAAATAGAAGCTTGTCTGATATCGTTGAGAATTATTTAAAAGCCTTAACAAAAGAAGAGAAAAAGGAAGATTCAAAACCATTAAATCCCATAGTAAAATCCTTAAAAGGTTCCTTTAGAATGCCGAAAAATTTTAATTATAAAAAAGAGCTTCGAAAACGGATAGAAGAAAAGTATTTGTAATGGATAAGGTTTTAATAGACACTGATGTCATATTGGATTTCTTTTTTGATAGAAAACCTTTTGCTAAATTTGCTGTAGAAATTTTCAATCAATGCGAGGAGAAAACCCTCCACGGATTTACCACACCCTTTATTATTTGTAATGTTGAGTCTGCTCTAAAAAGTCCCTTTCTGCCAAAATCTTCATTGTCGGTAAATTTTTGAATCCTCACTTGCTCCGGTTCAAAAACTCCCTAGATTTTGATTGAAATCATCCTTTTTAGAGTGGACTCAATGTTTATTATCTATTGAGAAAAACAGCAAAGCATGAGTTGGTGACAGAAAAAATAAAATAACTATTACAAATTTTAGATATCACTCAAATGGATAAAGAGGTTGTTTTGAATGCACTCAACTCGCAATTTAAAGATTTTGAAGATGCAATACAAAATTTTTCCGCAATTCAAAACGGAAGCATTAGCATCATTCTCACCCGAAATATTAAAGACTTTAAGAAAAGTAATTTGTCCGTATTATCCCCGGAAACCTACTTGAAGGGTAAAGGTGGCGTTTATCAGGGATGATTTACAAGAAAAAATTTTGCGTCTGCTCCAAAAAGTCTTTTTCTGTCAAAATCATCCTTTTTTGGAGTAGCCTCAAAATTACATTTTTGAAAATTCTGATTGTCTAACTTTAAACTCTTCATAGATTGAGTCATTAGAAAGGGAGCTCCAGTCGTTCTCCGATTTCAATTTGCGATTCTTAAAGGTGTAACCCGATGGACTGATCAACTCAAACTCAGTCGAATCAATAATTAAAATTTTCATTTTATACAAGAGCTTATTGTCCTCAAAATCAAACACACATAAAGAGTCTTCGATGATTGTATATTTATACCAGCTTGGATAAAATGATTGTTCATCAATTGAAACAAAAAGAGAATCATTAAAAAAAACTTCCCCGTATGTTCCATCAGAATCAACAAAGAACCATTTTCCTAAAATCGGACATGGGCCTTCATTCATGTTTGATTGACATGAAAATACCACCACACATAAACATAATATTTTCCTCATTTTTAGCACATAAAAATTAATAACCGAATGCCTCATTTTCAGTTTTTAAATTCAGACATTCACCACTCACCA
Organism: Cryomorphaceae bacterium; assembly: GCA_020832345.1. Taxonomy (GTDB): domain Bacteria; phylum Bacteroidota; class Bacteroidia; order Flavobacteriales; family Schleiferiaceae; genus CSBr16-58. The sequence continues at coordinate 3,975 of JAFIEY010000232.1, forward strand.
TTTGAAAAACCATTACCCAAAAACGCTCGGTCTTACGAAGCCCCCACAAATACCGAAAAAGGTTCGGTCTCAAACAACAAACGCCTCCACCGCTCCTTCTTTTAAAGCAAAATTTGAAACGGTTATGGACTGTACTTCGACTTTACGGCGTATTTCTTCCAACAAAATGGCACTTAAGTGAATGTGATGAACTCGACTGAGATCCATTCCTGGCATCCTGCGACGCTGAGTTTCGTCGAATGTTCGCAAGGTTTCACATATTTCTGCCAACGACTCCAAGGGCAATCGGAGCCCATTGGTGCTATCCATTTCTATATTCTTTGACCCCAAATACAATGCAGCCAAGGTGTCGAAAGAACCTGATGAACCGATTAGGTCTATGGGCGGTAATTTCGGAATATCATTCCAACAATGACGGATATGGGATCGTATATCGTCTTCATCTTTTTCGGATAAGGGGTCGGTGGGAGAAAACAATTCGAGTAATCTACTTACCCCCAAATCATAGCTTTTCAACCACTGTACACCCGCTGCATTTCCAACGATCAATTCCGTACTACCCCCGCCTATATCCATTACCAATACTGGTTTTTCTCCTATGGGAATCGCCAGTTTTACCCCTTTAAAAATCCATTCAGCCTCTTCTTCGCCACTCAAAACCTTTACTTTTAGTCCGGTTTTCTGAAAAACTTCCTCAACAAATTCATCTCGGTTTTTGGCCGAACGGACTGCCGAACATGCAAAGGCATGACATTCTTCCGCTCCGTGCTGGGCGGCCAATTTCAAATGCTCTTTTATACACGCTATGCCACGCTCCACGGAATCCGGCATCAACATACCCGCTTTTAAACCACCCTTACCGAGGTGAACCGCAACTTTTCGATTTTCCAGATACACCTGTTTTTCCGTATCGTAAACAAGTAAATTAAAGGTATTGGTGCCCAGATCAATAATTGCTAAAATCATGTATTGGTCTTTTTCGGCATATCTGAAGGATGAAGGAAAATTTCGCGTTTGGGGAAAGCAAATTTAATGTTCTCCTCCCTAAATATTCGCTCAATTTCGAAGCGGATATCGCTTTTTAGTCTTTCTATTCTAAACAAATTTCTGGAAAAGAAATAAATGTGAAACACCATATAGTTTTCACTCAAATCCCTCAACATGACAGATGGTGCGGGAATTTTCACGATTTCCTTGTTGTCACTTACCGATCGTAACAAAGCTTTTTCCACCAATCGCGCATCTGAGGTGTAGTTTACACGTACTTCAATATGAAAACGCGTAGGCAGTCGATTTTGACTCCAATTCACTACTTGCTCGCGAACCAACTTTGTGTTTGGAATGATCACTACGATATCGTCGCGGGTATAAACCGTGGTCGTTCGCAAATGGATTTCCTTTACCTGCGAAACCATGCCGGCCACTTCCACCACATCGCCTACGGTAACCGTCCGTTCGGTCAGAATAACAAAACCGGCCACAATATCGCGGAATACATCCTGTACACCCAGACCTATACCAATTAGGAGCGCGGTAGAACCGGCCAGAAATAATGTGATGTCAACATTTATGCTCTGTAACATCAATATGGCGGCGATGACATATACCAAATAGGCGACAATTTGATAAATGGCCAGGGCCTTTCCGGTATCGACATTTTTTTTTCGCGCCTGAGCAGTGATGTATTTCCTCACCGTCCAGGAAATTACCCGGGCGGATAAAAACAAAAGTAAAATAAGGAAAATGTTCCAAACCCTGATGGATACATTTTCGCCGATGTGTAGCAGTTCAAATTCCAAAAAAGATTTGAACCCCGACCCGGTTTTTAAATCTATTCCCGAAAGAACAACCATTTGTATAATTCTTTAAAGGTTGGTTTTTTACCGTACATCAAAATGCCCGTACGATAAATTTTCCCGGCGATCCAAACCGACAACAATATGGCGCCAATAAGCAGCGCCATTGAGAGTAGTAATTCGGGAATGGGCACACCAAATGGCAATCGCGCCATCATGATAATTGGCGAAGTTAAGGGAACCATCGATAATACCGTAATAAGTGTAGAATCGGGATTGGTCATGATTCGCATTAAAACGATGATGGAGAGAATAAGCGGAATACTTACCGGCAACACAAATTGCTGAGCATCTGTTTCAGAATCCACAGCCGAACCCACAGCCGCCATAAAGGAACCGTACAATAAATATCCACCGATAAAATAAAACAAAAAGCAGGAAATAATAAGCGGAAAATTAATCATCCCCAAATAGTCGAGACCTGTGATCACCGCGGCGGAAATTTCGTCATCACCGCCTAGGTTTTGCCCAGCGATTAACGATTCCGGATCAACCATGTTTCCTAGGAATATGGCGGAAACAGCAAACACAATCCCCGACGTAAGCACCACCCATATAGCAAATTGCGTAATCCCCACAAGCGCCACTCCGGCAATTTTCCCCATCAACAACTGAAAGGGTTTTACCGAAGATATTATCACCTCCACAATGCGATTGGTCTTCTCCTCGATGACACTGCGCATGACCATACTTCCGTAAATGAAGATGAAAAAATAAATCAAAAACCCGCTGAGGAAACCCACTGCCATTTTTGGTCCTGCACTGGTTTCCGACTCCTCCTCCTTGGATACATCAATATTTCGGATGGAAACGTTGGTTTTTGCCCCTGAAATTAGTTCGGGATCCACGCCCATTACACGCAATTTCTCGTTGGTGATTTGTTTTTGCAAAAATGAGGAAACAAATGATTGCACCTGTACATTCACATCTCCTCTGGAAAAAAAGGTGATGTTTTTGGAAATAAAATCCGGATCCCATGATTCCCCTGAAGGCACAAACAAAGCCGCATAAAATTTCTCGTCCGTGCGTACCATCTCCTTGATTTTGTCCACGGTATATTTATCCGGATTGGCGTATTGAAACTGCACCTCATCGCTTCCCTTGTTTTGATCCATCAGATTGGGCTGGTCTAAAACCAAAATTATGCGCTCCTCGTCGGGAAGCAACATGATGGCAGAAGGCGCTATGGCCAATATTGCAAATAAAATCGGACCCACCAGGGTGAGGATCAAAAAACTTTTCTTCCGAACCCTGGACAAATATTCTCGACGAATAATGATGGCTATCTTACCCATAAACTACACTTTTTTCTCGGTCACTCGTTCTATAAAAATTTCTTGCAATGTGGGTAACTTTTCCCGCATGCCATATACCGTTCCCGACTTCAACATCGTCGAAATCAATTCCGGCAGCAAGGTATCTGAAGCCACCGTGAACAACAAATTCCTGGAATCACCGCGTTCATTGATCGATTTCAAAACGACACCTTCGGGAAATGCACTGGGCAAAACTTCACCAGTCCACTCCACCTCCCAGGAATGATCTCTATACGAATCCTTTAATGCCCGTAATGGCGATTGCACCAATACTTTTGATTCGTGAATTAAGGCAATGCTCTCGCATAATTCCTCAACCGATTCCATGCGGTGGGTAGAAAACAAAATGGTGGTTCCCTTTTGGTTAATTTCCAAAATTTCGTCGCGAATGAGGTTGGCATTCACAGGGTCGAATCCGGAAAATGGTTCATCAAAAATGAGCAAATCCGGTTCGTGTAAAACTGTAACGATGAACTGCACTTTTTGCGCCATTCCCTTAGACAAGGATTCTACTTCCTTATCCCACCAATTGATGATGTCGAATTTTTCGAACCAATACTTGAGTTTCTTTTTAGCTTCTGCACTTTTCATCCCCTTGAGTTGGGCGAGATACAGCGCTTGTTCTCCAACCTTCATTTTGCGGTAAAGTCCACGTTCCTCGGGCAGGTAACCAACACGAGAAATATGTGCTCTTCGCAATTTTTCACCAAAAAAATAAACCTCGCCCTTATCCGGCCCTGTTATTTGATTGATGATGCGAATGAGGGTTGTCTTTCCGGCTCCATTCGGGCCAAGCAACCCAAAAATCTTTCCGCGTTCTACCGATAAATCAATGTCTTGCAATACGGTTTTATCACCATATCGCTTCTGAACTCCTTTACAATCAATGGCCAGCATGAACTTCATTTTAGGCTTGCAAAGTAAGGTAAATTTTTCTTTGTGGAAAATTTTGTTTTCACTAAAAACCCTAACCTTTCTGCTCTTCCTTTAGGATATTTGCAAATAAAATTTCCCCATGCCCACACCGTCTTTTCTCCATGATTTAAAGTTCCCCGTTAGTCAGCACAACATGAAAAACCGGGTTGCACTTGCACCCATGACCAACCAACAAAGTCACCCTGATGGTCGATTGAGTGCAGACGAGGAACGATTTCTTAGCATGCGCGTTGACGGGGGTTTTGGCATGATCATTACTGCCGGGGCTTTTGTGCAGGAAAACGGACGAAGTTGGCCCGGACAAATTGGCATACATTCCTCCAAGACTGAGGCATCTTTCCGACACTTTACGGAATATTGCGGACAATCCAATTGCTTGTCGGTTTTACAACTCTTCCACGGAGGACTTCGCGCACTTCCCTTTGAAGCTAAATTCTCACCGAGTCCTTCCGGCGGAAAAAACAGCAAGGGAGAAACCATTGGCTACCAGATGGGTGAGAAGGAAATTCGCGCGGCCATCGACAATTTTGTCCACGGCGCCATTCGCGCACAGTCCGCGGGATTTTCCGGGGTGGAAATTCACGGGGCACACGGGTATTTGGTACACCAATTTTTGAGCAAAACCACCAACACCCGCAATGATGCCTGGGGCGGAACCGGCGAAAAGCGCAAGCGGTTTTTACTGGAAATCGTTAGAGGCATTCGGGAAAAATGCGGAGAAAATCTCACCCTCGGTGTTCGCTTATCCCCGGAGGATTCAAAGTGGTTTCACGGGATAGACTTCGATTTTTGCACTGAACTTTCGCAACAACTCGCAGAGGAAGAAGGCGTTGACTACATCCACGTTTCGCTATGGGACGCCTTCAAACCCGCCGATAAATATCCCAACGACGGACCGGCCATTGGGCACTTTAAAAATTTTGTACCCAAAGCAGTCCCCATTATGACCGCGGGTGAAATATGGCATTCCGAAGATGCTGAAAAAGTAAGGCAATACGGCGCAGATATTTTGGCGTTGGGTCGGGTGGCCATTGGGCATCCCAACTGGGTCAAAGAGGCTGCTGCGCCGAATTACCAGCCGCAGAAGCCTCCCTTCTCAGTAGCGCATTTAAGGCGTTCGGGGTTGAGTCCGATTTTCATAGATTACATGAGGAGATGGCCAAATTTTGTGGACTAATCACTTTCCATCAACTGAAATAACTTCTCCAAATTAGGACTCAGGATGATTTCAGTTCTGCGATTTCGCGCACGGCCATCAACGGTTTTGTTTCCGGTTACCGGACGATATTCACTTCTACCCGACGCTTTGATGCTCTGACCGGAAACGCCGTATTCGTCAACCAAAATTCGTGTAATAGAGGTTGCACGAGCTACTGACAAATCCCAGTTATCCGAAAATCTCGCGGTTCTAATCGGCACACTGTCGGTATGTCCGATTACTTCAATTTGAATATCTCGATTTTTGTTTAGGATATCTGCCACACTTTTTAGGGCGTCTTTCCCTCGAGTATCAACCAGAGCACTTCCGGAGGAAAACAGGAGATTTTCCGAGAGGTTGATATAAATTTTCCCGTCCTTAATTTCCACCTGCAAATCTTTGGCAGGAATATCGACCAAAGCTTCGCGAAGTGTTTTGCGAATGTTCTCCATTTGGACATTTTGGCGGTTCACCTGTTCCTGAAGTTCGCGAAGTTTGGCAGCTCGTTCGCTTAGAATTCCTTCTTTTTCCATAATATCGGCAGATTTCTCATCCAACTGAGCCATGAGTGTAACCAGATTGCGCTCGCTGCTTTTTTTATAATCCTCATACGCATAACGAACTGAATCATACATATCTCCACAACTATTCCACGCTTGATGAAGACCGAGAGAATCTTCTCGTAGGCGATCAACCTCATTTAAGGCGATTTGATGTTTTTTCTGGCTGACACAGGATGTCAAAATCACAAAGCCAAACAAGGCTAAAAGCTGTTTTTTCATAGATTTAAGAGGGTTTTATTCCATCAATAAATGGCAAAACTAAGGCCATGAATAAAAAAAATCCAAGGTTTAGAAAATTTTACCCTTAATGGTTTAATAAAAATGCCTATTTTTACCCTTCAATAAGAGATGCAAAAATTATTCAAATGAAGAGAACGTTACTCGTCTCCGTGTTTACAGTAATCAGTTGTGCGCTGGCCACGGGTCAAACCTTCCGATGGAACGACGTTTCCATTTATTATCAAGGCAGTGCGCATTATTCGCGCATTTTTAATCCGAATTTTTACGAAACTGAAGAACTTGATGTCAACCACAGAAACATTCGATTCGGTGGTGGACTTGGTTTGATGTATAGTTTTTCAGATCGGTTTTCGCTTTCACTCGGTGCAGATTATGACCGAAAAGGGGCTAAATTCCGGGAATATCGGCGGGGCGGTTATGTTCGTCGCGACTACACCCTCGATTACGTTTCGGTCAATCTCATGGGGCGATATTTTATACGGGACTTCAACATTTCCGTTGGTGGATACTATAGTCGGTTGGTATATGAAGCCCTAGACTTTTACGACGATGTACGCATCGGAAATGAAAAATTACGAAACCCGGGGCGATATTTAGATGACGACGCAGGAATTATTGCCGAAGTGGGATACTTATTTGACCTCGATTACCGAACCAAAGCCAACGTTGCACTTTTTGCCTCCTACGGTATGCTGGAAATCAATCGAGGGCGTTATCAGGTGAACCACTTTCAAGACAGCTATAATCAATCAACCAATTTTGTTGCAGGATTGCGGGTGACTATCTTTATCATTACCCAACCTTACTAATAAGAGTTTGCTCCAAAAAGTCCCTTTCTACCAAAATCTTCCTTTTTGGAGTGGACTCAATTTTAGAAATATTTACAAGTTAGCTTTTCCGCTTAACCTCACCCGACATAATCTGCACCTTTTGTTTGAGTTGCTCTTTGTACCGAATGATATTTGCCAACATTTTTTTCTCCCCACAGGAAACGATTTGAGCAGCTAAAATTCCAGCGTTCTTCGCACCGTTGAGCGCAACTGTTGCAACCGGCACACCAGAAGGCATTTGCAAAATTGACAAAACCGAATCCCATCCGTCAATCGAATTGGTGGATTTTACCGGTACACCAATAACGGGCAAAGGGGTAAGTGATGCCACCATGCCCGGCAAATGCGCAGCACCACCGGCACCTGCAATGATGACCTTTATTCCTCGTTTGTGTGCATTGCTCGCGTAGTCAAACATTTTCTCCGGGGTGCGATGCGCAGAAACAATATCCAATTCGTATGGGATTCCCAATTCATCCAAAACGTTTGCTGCTTCTTCCATTACCGGTAGGTCACTTTGCGACCCCATTATAATTCCAATCATGATGTGCTGGTTATTTTAAAATTGCGACGAAAATTGCGAACGTTCTCCCTGGCTACGTCCAAATCGGGATCTATACATGTAATATGTCCCATTTTCCGAAATGGACGGGTTTCTGTTTTTCCGTATAAATGTAAATAGGTGCCGCGGGTTTGCAATAAATCATCTGCGCCATTGTACTTCACCAGACCGGTGTAGCCCTCCTCCCCTACTACATTGCCCATGGCGGCGGGAAGAATCAAAGTGGTGTCGCCGAGCGGCATATTGAGAATGGCACGAACATGCTGTTCAAATTGTGAGGTATAGCATGCTTCAATGCTCAAATGGCCGCTGTTGTGAACCCTTGGCGCACATTCATTGACCAAAACATTTCCCGCTGCATCGATGAATAATTCAACGGCGAGGGTTCCGACTATTTCAGTTTTTTCGGCGAGTTTTTGCGCAATGGCTTCACATTTTTGCGCAAGATTCTCGGGTAAATCCGCCGGTGCAAAAACCAATTCCACCAAATTTGCCGTGGGGTGAAACTCCATTTCAACCGGTGCAAAAGTAGCAATTTCTCCTGCTGCGTTTCGGTGAACAATTACACCAATTTCTTTATGGATGGAAACCAATTGTTCAATAACACAGGGCTGATTTGGCACTGCACCCCAATCCTTTTGATTTTTGACCACCTGCACCCCCTTGCCGTCATATCCTCCGGTGGCCGCTTTCCAAACAAATGGAAAATGGGGGATTGAATCGGGTTTTGATGTGTAATTGGTAAAATCGGAAGTTGGAATATCGCAATCCGCATAAAACTGCTTTTGCACACATTTATCCCGAAATATATCGATTACTGCCGGTTGCGGATAAACCCGAACGCCCTGAGCCTCCAAATCGCGAAGTGCATCTGTATTGACATCTTCAATTTCTATGGTCAAAACATCATAGTCTTTACCAAAGGCCATAACCTCATCGTAGTTTCGGAAACTGCCCTTCACGGTTTGATTTGCATAAGTGCCAGCAGGTGGATGGTCGGAAGGATCAATTACACCTATATATATATCGTAGCGCATCACCTCATCAATTATCATTTTTCCCAGTTGTCCACCACCGAGAATGCCGAGTTTTACTTTACCGGAAAAAGGGACTTCACGATCCATTGCAAGTGTTTTATTTTAAGTCGGCAAAGATAAAGTAAACCAATACTCAAATTACAATAGAAACCCCAATTCTCAAATCGAAGGTGGAAAAACCAATCGCAAAAGCCTGACTGTTTCGAACATCAAAATCTGAACTATACGTTTTTTTAAAATCAGTATAGCGATACGACATCACACCAAAAAATGCCTCGACGTAAAATCTTGAAGAAACAGCATAACTCACACCTGGCCTAATATCCAAAAAGTACGTGTTATTCCTGCTTTCCAATTTTTGCTCATTTATTTGATCCGGCATATCGGGAACTTTTGTAATTCTGATGTTATCAGTTGAACCTTTATTTTCCCTAAACATTGCACCACCCATTAACATAAAATACAAATTTTTACGAACGGAAAAAAACCTCCTTGTGGTCAAACCAACGCCAACCCCCCGACTCAAATAATTACTTTCATAAAACTGATCATAATCCGATTGGTAATTCCAGCTTTCTGTAAAACTACGACTATATGAATAGTCCGAAGCTAGCCCAATCATCCAGCTTTTACTAATAAAAACCCCTACCTCAAATCTTTGATAAAAATCAAAACGTTCACCAAAAGCTGTATATGAATTACCGTTGGACCCTAATTCTTCAACATTATTTGAGCTCCGAATTAAACCCGCCCCGTTTACTAAAAAGTTACCAGCTTTAAACTGACCCTTAGCGGAAAACCCAACACCACATAAAACACTGATAACAAGTGTCTTCACGAAAACCCCAAAACGCCTAGTCTTTGAAAAGAAAACCTCATTGACAAGGCTTTCAACCCCGAAAGCTTTCGGGGTAAACATCAAGCGCTTATTAAAATAAGTAACTGATTCAAAAACTTTGAGTAACGCCGTATATGGGGTTTTCTTGCAAAGACTAACTACAAAAAATCGAATCATATTTATTCCCTTAAAGTGCAATTCACAAAAGCATTTATAAAACTAAAATTATTGAAAACCGGGCAGTGGTCATGGAAAAATCAAATCCCATTCTATCCTCAGTTGAATTTGATGACAAATTTTCATTTTCAACAACTTTATAACCCTTGTAGTACCCCAAATAACCGTACTGAATTTCCACCAACAAATTATCGGACACCGCGATTGCAACACCCGGTATAATACCCACTTGCCAATGATTCCAATAATTTGATGAGGAAGGAACGTGATAAGGTTGCCCGATTAATTGGGATAACATCCGCTGTAAAAAGTCGCTGGTGGAATTTTCATATCCAAATCTTCTACCTCCTCCATATTCAAAAAACCCTTCAAAGGAAAAATATCCCCAGTCGCTAAATGTATCAAACCACTTGACGGATGGACCAATGGAAAATGTATTCTTGCCGGAGGCGTATTTTGTGAAAAGTCCTGCCATGTCATTTTCATAGGTATAACCTAACCTGCCGCCTATGGCCCAGTGGTCGGACACTACATATTGTATATTTGTATAAGTCAAAATCCCGGTAATTGTTGCTGGTTTTTGAAATGTGTTAATTGGGTAATCTTCAGGAAAGGGAAGTTCTAAACTTAGACCAACCAAAAAATCGCCTTTTTTAAGCTGGCCAAATACCGTAGCGCCGGCAAAAACCAATACAATTAAAACAGTGCGATGAAATGCAATCATGGAATTAAAACACAAAATAATAGGGTAAATAAAAAAACACCCCTTGACCTGTGTGCGTAAAGGTTTTTATTTCCCGGTGAACTTACCTAAAACGAAGCTTAACTCTGAAAATTATAAAAAAAACATCAAAACCACAACGCTGGGTATTGCGCATCAAAAACATCATTTAGGCGAAACCACCATCAATCCGTGTACGCGATACATTCTTTTATTGTCTGCATCTTTACATAGGTAATAGGTCCTTAGGCGTTTTATCATTTGAAACTTCTGGCCTTTTTCGGTCGTAAAAAAGTTCCCGCTTTGGATATCTTTTACAAAAGTATTCCCCTGTTCCAGCTTTTCGTGATGTAGCATTTCGTCATCTTTCGCATTGGTGGTGGCCCTGGGTTTTGCGATATGATCCAACAGTAAATCGCGCAATTCTCCAGTGGTAAACGGCAAAAACTTCATCAATAAATCCACATAAGTTTGTTTCCACTCCTTACCATGTGGTTTAATTCTCCTTCCGTATTTATCAAATGCGTACAAATGGGCGAGCTCATGGATTAAAGTCACCAGAAATTGTCTGGGATCTAAATTCCCATTTATAGAGATTTGGTGGAATTTACGCTTTGGTGATGGCAATCTGTAATCGCCCAATTTAGATTTTCTACCTCGAACAATTGACAATCGAATAACATGGTCTTCCATTATGGAAACCAATGGTTTTAGCGTGTTTTCAGGCAAATACTTCTCAAGTGTGTCCCAATTGTATTTAGGTTTCATACTGTCCATGCGAATTTACATTTGAGAAAGTAGGACAGTCACAAGGTTTAAGAATAGAACAACCGGCGGTTGCAAAAGCCGCTAAAACTACAAACATAATCAATTTTATCCTTTTCATAATGCAAAGAAAAGTCACAACAATGACTTGTCGAAGTTTTAGAAAAAAAATCCGTGTTAGAAAATAAACTCGTTCATATCTTCGCCTCTATGTTTCTAAAGAATTTTATTGAAGACGTTGGCCGATATTTCACCCTTATGGGCATGGTGTTTCGGCGTCCTGATAACGGCAAGGTTTACTGGGAAGCCTTTGTCCGTGACATTTACGCATTGGGGGTAAAGTCGCTCGGTTTGGTTTGCATCATCTCCATTTTTGTTGGGGCGGTGGTTACCATACAAACAGCGCTTAACCTCGAAAACCCCATAATTCCGAAATACTACATCGCAATTGCAACCCGCGAGAGTATTATTTTGGAATTTTCACCTACCATGATCAGTTTGATTCTGGCGGGTAAGGTGGGTTCCAATATCGCATCTACACTTGGCACCATGCGCGTGAGCGAGCAAATTGATGCCCTAGAAGTGATGGGCATCAAAAGTGCCAGTTACCTCATTCTCCCAAAAATTGCTGCCACACTTATTTTTAACCCCATCCTCATTACCTTGAGTATGTTTTTGGGCGTTGTGGGCGGGTATTTTGCTGGTTCCATGACAGGCATGGTTTCTACCACAGAATTTGTGGAAGGTCTGCAAATGGATTACCGACCATTTTACATAGTTTATGCACTGATTAAAACGGTTATTTTTGCATTCATCATCACCTCCGTATCGTCATATTACGGGTATTTTGTAAAAGGTGGCGCGGTTGAAGTTGGAGAAAACAGCACCAAAGCCGTTGTTGCATCCTCGCTCATCCTTATTTTGGCGAATTACCTCATCACTCAACTTTTACTCGGATAGTTATGATACAGGTAACAGGAATAAAAAAATCTTTTGGTGACGTTGAAGTCCTTCGTGGAATTGACGCAAACTTTTACGAGGGAAAAACCAATTTGATTATTGGAAAGAGTGGATCGGGAAAAACCGTTTTTCTTAAATGTCTGCTGGGCCTACACAACATTAATGCGGGCGAAATTTCCTTTGACGGTCGTCCACTTTCAGAAATGGAGGATAAGCAGCGCCGGGAATTGCGACTGGAACTGGGCATGGTTTTCCAAGGTAGCGCCCTATTCGATTCGCTTACCGTTGAGGAGAATGTGAGTTTTCCTTTGAAGATGTTTGCCAATATGAGCAAATCAGAAATTGAGGATCGAACAAATTTTTGTCTTAAAAGGGTAAATATAGCGGATGCAAATGCACGGTTTCCAGCGGAAATCAGTGGGGGTATGCAAAAACGCGTAGCCATCGCAAGGGCCATCGTCATGAACCCAAAATACCTCTTTTGCGATGAGCCAAACAGCGGTTTGGACCCCAAAACAGCTATGGTCATCGACGAATTGATAAAAGAAATCACCTTAGAGTTCAATATCACCACCGTGATCAATACGCACGACATGAATTCGGTTATGCAAATTGGCGACAATATCATTTTTCTTGCCGATGGCAAAAAAGCCTGGGAGGGGAACAAAGAAGAAGTCATTACCACCGACGACCAGGAAATGGCTGATTTTGTCTTTAGCTCCGAACTATTTAAAAAAATTCGTCGTGCTGCGCGTATGGAACAAGGTTTGCGTTAGTACATTTATACGAATTGTGCTTTTCCCCCGTTCACCTAAAAAAATCCCATGAGGCCATTTTTGTTGCTGTTGCTTTTTCTTTCGTTAAAAGTTTCCGGTCAGGTCGCCGAATTTGAAGTATATTTTCCCTTCGACGATGACCTTTTGGGCGAAACTGAGAAAGCAAAACTCGACCACGAAATATTTTCCATTCCCAAATCTCGAATCGACTCCATTCAGATTTTTGGTCATTGCGACAGCCTGGGTACAGACGAGTATAATTTAGAACTTTCCGCCCGTCGGGTACTCGCCGTTAAAAAATATCTCATCAGTCGGGGTTTTGAACTTCATCAACTCACCTCCAACTATTTTGGCAGAAGCCAGCCCAAGTACAACAATACCGACGATGAAAAACGCGCCCTCAACCGACGTTGTGAGATTGTGGTTTTCCATCAACCCAACATACCATTTTACAGTGACTTACGCATAAACGACCTCGAATTAAAACCGGGGGAAAATTATATTTTACCAAATCTTCATTTTGTGGGAAATCAAATTGTGCCGATGTGGTATAGTTTTGATGTTCTAAACGACTTGCTCACCGTTTTTAAAAGATACCCAAATATGGAGGCAGAAATTCAGGGTCATGTTTGCTGCGTAAATGACAAACCCCTTTCGGATGAACGCGCCGAATTTGTGTATTACTTTTTAATCAATAATGGAGTGCCTAAAAAAAACCTGACTTATAAAGGTTTTGGCAACCTTCGGCCATTTGTAAAAGAAACCCGAACAGAAGAAGAACTGCAAAACCGCCGGGTAGAAATCAAGGTCATTTCCCGGGATGAGGAACCCGCACCATTGCCACAAGATTTCAAACCCGTTGGTGATATTAAAATGATTTTGCGGGGCATTGAGTTTATACCCAACAAAGCGGGCATGTATCCCAGCAGTAGGTTTATGCTAAAATTACTCAGTGAAAGTATCGTTGAAAGTCGAAACCTGCACCACGAAATCAAAGTAAATGTAAACGGGCTAAACGAAAGATTAGCGGAAATGCGGGTTAAAGAAGTAGATAAGTTAATGAAATCATTTGGATGTAAAGAAAATCAGTTTTCCGTTACTGCCTACAATCCACCCATAAAAAAAGGACGACAACCCCGGTTCGACTTGTATATCAAACTCATTAAAGTTTTATGATAAAATGAACGAACCGACAGAGAAAAAACCGCGATTTATTAGGGTTCACCAATTGTGGATATTTTTTGCCACCTTTTTCCCCGTTCGTCTATTTGTCCTCCACCTAAGAAGGAGCATTCTGATGTTATTGCTCTGGTTATTTTTGTTCTTCGCAATTTCCGAAACGCTTTTCACAGATTATGGCGTTCACTTGCTTTTTCTCATTCCGGAATATCGCGGGGAAACTAATTTCATGAGTTTCTTCCTCACGGGGTTGGGCTTGGGTTTATTTACCATGGCCTTTCATGTTTCAAGTTATATTTTTTACAGTTACCGCTACAGTTTTTTGGCTACCCTCGATCGCCCCATTTACCGTTTTAGCATCAACAACAGCTTGATTCCCGGTGTATTTATCTTGTATTTCTGTCGCAAGCTATACCTTTTCCACGGTCAACTCGATTACACAATACTGGATAGGTTAATTCTAATTTCGGGCTTACTCTTTGGTGTGTTTTTTATGATCGCCTTTGTGTTTACCTACTTCTTCACCCTCAATCGCAGTAAAAATGTTTTTGAGGACAAGCCCATTAAGTCCGTCAATAAATTTCTGCAAAACTTATATAGCAAGCGAAATGACATTGACATTCTGACCACCACCGACCTTCGGGTTCACACCTACTTAAAGAACTTCCACCGATTGCGGGCCACACGAACGGCGGATCACTACGAATTTAGCAAGCTCATAAATGCTTTGGAGCAGCACCACCTTAGGGCCGCGTATTTCTTTCTGGCGCTGATTATACTGCTTGTTGGTTTGGGAACTTTTGAAGAATACGATTGGGTCCAAATCCCCGCTGTTTCCACCCTGCTCATTTTGCTTTCCGTACTCATCATGATTTCCGGTGCATTTTTCTCACGGTTTAAGGGTTGGACAACCACCGCTGCCATCGCGACAATTATCATCATCAATTACCTTTCGGCTTTACCACCTTTTTACAAACCCAATCAGGCCACTGGATTAGACTACGACACAACTCCAGCGGAATTTTCTCGTGATATTCTATACCGGAATACCACCGATAGTATCGTGCAAAATGACCGCGAACATTGGATTCAAATCCTGGAGAATTGGAAAGCTCGACAAAAATCATCCAAACCCAAACTGGTCATTTACAATGTAAGCGGCGGAGGCATTCGGTCTTCCATTTGGACATATACCATTTTGGACAAACTGGACAGCATTTACGGCGGCGCATTACATCATAATGCGTTTCTCATTACCGGTTCCTCGGGCGGCATGTTAGGCGCATCATATTTTCGTGAAATTAAATACCGAAAACAAACCGCCGATTGGCCGGAAAACGCACCAAAAGATAAAGATGTATTAGCCCGTGAATTGAGTGCCGACATGCTCAACCCAACCGTTTTTAACTTCCTGGTAAACGATTTATTTTTCCGTTTCCGAAAACATGAATATGGCAATCGTCTGTATTACAAGGACAGAGGTGTAGCCCTCGACCAAGCTTTTAACCGCAACACCTTTGGCATGTTGGACAAAACCTTAGGCGATTATAGCGCCCCGGAATTTACCGCCAATATGCCCATCATGATTTTTGCGCCCATCATGATTCAAGACGGAAGACGTATGGTAATTTCAGCACAGCCCACCTCATTTCTCACCTTTACCCGGAATCAACAATCCATTTTGGAAGAAAAGGTTTTTGACGGACTTGAATTCTCCAGAATTTTTGAAAATCAAGATGCGATGAACTTGTCCTTCCTCACCGCAAACAGAATAAGTGCTTCCTTTCCCTATATCACCCCACTTGTTAATTTGCCCAGCAAGCCGGATATTGCACTGATTGATGCCGGGGTACGCGACAATGACGGATTCGAAATTGGGATGCGGATGGTACACGAATTAAATGACTGGATAAAAGAAAACACCTCCGGCGTAGTTTTCATTAGGATAAAAGCCGATAAATCGGAGGATGAACCACTGTTGACAAATGAATTATCGAGAGACCGTTTGGCCCATCTTCTTCGTCCGGTTGGCGGATTGTTTGCGAGTTTTGCCCATTTACAAGTATTCAACAAGTCACTGATTCGGCAATTTGGTGAAGCCGCGATAGACGTGCCTATTGAAGTCATAAATTTCCCCCTATTTCGTCCTGGGGAAGAAGAAAATCTTTCGCTGAGCTGGCGATTAACCGAAATTGAACAAGAGCAACTTCGGGGCGCCCTGTTGCGTCCGGAAAACCGACACGCTATCGAACGAGTTCAGAAAATCATCAATACGCGAAGTGAGGTGAAATAAAAAATATACGCTCATAAAAACCCAAAAATATTTATTTTTTTTGTGTAGGTTTGCATCAATTGAACCAAAAGCATGCAATACAAAAGAATTCTATTGAAACTCAGTGGTGAGGCACTGATGGGAGACCTCAATTACGGCATAGACCCACAGCGCTTAAAAGAATACGCTGAAGACATCAAAGCCATCATCGATTTAAAAATAGAGGTGGCTATTGTCATTGGAGGAGGAAATATTTTTAGGGGTGTAGCCGGTGCGAGCATGGGCATGGATCGCGTTCAAGCCGACTATATGGGCATGTTGGCCACCACCATCAACGGGTTGGCTTTACAATCTGCATTAGAGGAAAAAGGAATTTATACCCGGCTGCAAAACGCCATAGAAATGGATAAAATCGCCGAACCCTTTATTCGTCGTAGGGCCGTTCGCCATTTGGAAAAAGGACGAGTTGTTATTTTTTCGGGAGGTACGGGAAATCCCTATTTCACCACCGACACAGCAGCGACCCTTCGCGCCATTGAAATAGAAGCCGATGTCATTCTCAAAGGAACACGGGTTGACGGCGTTTACAATGCCGACCCGGAAAAAGATTCTACCGCAGTAAAATACGATAGATTGTCGTTCCGCGAAGCCTATGAAAAAGGGTTAAACATCATGGATATGACCGCTTTTACCTTAAGTGAAGAAAACAAATTACCCATACTCGTCTTTGATATGAATACCCGTGGCAATTTACTCCGGGTTGTATCAGGAGAAAACATTGGCACCCTAGTTCACAATTAGAATCACAATTAAGACACCATTATCATGAACGAAGAATTGGAACTCATATTTGCGACGACAGAAGAGGCCATGGACGGCGCGATTAAGCATCTGGAAAAAGAACTCATTAAAATCCGGGCAGGTCGCGCAAATCCATCAATGCTTTCAACGGTTAAAGTAGATTATTACGGCTCCATTACGCCATTGAGTGGTGTGGGAAACGTCAGCACACCTGACGCACGAACCATCACCATCCAACCTTGGGAGAAGGGCATGATTTCAGAAATAGAAAAAGCCATCCTCAATGCTGGCCTGGGACTAAACCCCAGCAACAATGGCGAAATGGTCATTATCAACATACCCCCACTTACCGAAGACCGAAGGAAGGATTTGGTCAAGGCCGCCAAGGCTGAAGCTGAGCACGCCCGCGTAAGTATTCGCGCAGCGCGAAAAGATGCCAATGATGCGCTTAAAAAGCTAAAAGATGAGGGCGCCCCGGAGGATTTGATAAAGAGAAATGAAGATGAAGTTCAAAAATTAACCAACACTTATAATGGTAAGGTTGATGCCGTTTTGGAGAAGAAAGAAAACGATATTATGACCGTATAATCAATAAATTATGCGTCGCTATCTCCACAAAATCAAAAACAAGCCGGCGCTATCACGCTGGCTGTTTTATTTGTGCCTGGCGGGGCTTGTTTTTCCCATTTACCTACTCCCCCTTTTTCCCACCCTTGATGGCGCAGCCCACTTATACGGCGCTTCACTTATCGCGCGATGGAACGAATTCTCATTCGCACATGAGGTTTTCCTAAAACACCCTTTTCCCCCGCCCAATATTCTCTCTCACTGGTTGATGGCCGCTGTTTGGTCCTTCGCTTCACCTGCCGGAATCGAAAAGGGGCTGGTTATGCTGATCATAATACTACCTGCCATTGGCGCCGAAATCATTTGTCGGCAAAAAGGTATTTCCTCCGTAAACGCCCTGCTCATACTTCCTTTGTCGCACAACCTGATGCTTTACATGGGATTTTATAATTTCCTGTTGGGCATCGGCATTATGATTCTCGCCTACGCAGTTTTACATTATTTACGGGGCAAATCCACCTGGATGATTGTAATGTACACCTTAGCCGTCGCAATTTTAATGCACTTTTCACATTTATTCATACTGCCGTTTTTCACCGGAATCCTGCTCATAGATTTTCTTTTTTCAAAATCCCGGCTCAAGCGAATCGCGCTAATTAGTTCACTCTTACCTCTAGCGGCATCATTCATAGTATTCTTCATGTTTAATGTTGAAAAGTCATCGTCGTCTTATCAATTTATTTTTCCAGAAACCCTCCAACGACTCGCCGAACTATGGGATGCAAAACCACTGGTGACTTTTCGAGAAACAGAAACCATCAGAACCCAGTGGTTTACTATTTTATTAATTGTTCTCCTTTTTACCGAATTATGGCGTATAAAACGCTGGTCATATTCCGGGAGAGCATTTGGCGTAATTAGTGCCGCATTGCTTATCATCTTTTTATTTACACCCGACGCGCTCTTTGGTGGGGGATTTTTATCCGTTAGGGTTCACCTCTTTCTTCTGGTTAGTTTGGTATTGCTCCTAATATTGGAAGTCCGGAGAATTTGGCAACGTATTGCCATTATTCTATTTTTTTTCATTTACACCCCATTGCAATATGAGTATCAGTATAAAATATCCAAATATCTTTCCCATTTGGGCAGTCAGCTTTACCATCTGGGCGAACAGATGCAAACGCCGGGCATTGCCCTTCCAGTGTACAACATAGAAAATTGGCTAGAGCAAAATGTAGCCAATTACGCAGGCGTTCACAACCCCATTTTAATCGCAGACTTCTACGAAGCTTTAAATCCCCACTTTCCCTTCTACTACAACCACTATATGCATTTGTACAGAATGATGGGGCTGGATGAAGAAGGCGGAAATGATTGTCCCGACATTCAAGCGATGGAAAGCAAATCTTCCTTTAAAATTGAGTACATCATTAATATTAGACATAAAACCTTTGCAGAAGATTGTCCCCTCTCAGAGATGATCGAAACGGAATTCACTAAAATTGGTGAAACCATAGACTGCACCTTGTACCAAAGGATAAAATAGCCATTGCAAGAAAACACACTTTTCGACGCGGGCTTACCTTCGTATTCATACCTTTGCCCTTTTGTAAAAATCACCATATTATGAGCAATGCATTGCTGTCCATTTCCCCAATCGACGGACGTTACCAAAAACACACCAAGCCATTAAGTTACTATTTTTCCGAATACGCGCTCATTCGTTACCGACTTGAAATAGAGATTGAATATTTCATTTTCCTCGCTGAACAAGGCTTACCTCAATTGCCTCCGGTTTCAGAGAAAATGGCCATCGATATGCGCAGGTGGTTTGATGAATTCACCGAGGCAGATGCGCAAGCCATCAAAGACATTGAAAAAGTGACCAACCACGACGTAAAAGCTGTGGAGTATTTTCTCAAAGAAAAAATGAAAGGTACCGAAGTGGAGAAATATTCGGAGTTTGTTCATTTTGGTCTTACATCACAAGACATCAACAACACAGCCTTTCCCCTCTCCTTGCGTGATTTTCACGAGGAGGAATTCACCTCGTTTTTGGAGGTAGTTATTATGGCACTCGAAGACAAGGTTGAAGCGTGGAATGACATTCCCATGTTGGCACGCACGCACGGACAACCGGCTTCACCTACGCGATTGGGTAAAGAAATCAAGGTATTTTCAGAGCGAATAAAGCAGCAACTTGAATTATTGGAGGGCATTCCATTTGCCGCAAAATTTGGTGGCGCAACCGGCAACCTCAATGCGCACACCGTGGCTTATCCTGATCGCGATTGGCACGACTTTGCCGAAAAATTTGTGCAGAGAATTGGACTGAGCAGGTCGCACCCAACCACCCAAATTGAACATTACGACATGCTGGCCGCCTACTTTGACGCCATAAAACGCATCAATACCATCCTTATAGATTTTGCCCGGGATATATGGCAATACGTTGCAAGTGACTATTTTAAGCAGAAAATAAAGAAAGGTGAAATCGGTAGCTCAGCCATGCCTCACAAGGTTAACCCTATTGATTTTGAAAACGCAGAAGGCAACTTGGGAATTGCCAATGCACTTTTGGAACATTTAAGTGCAAAGCTGCCCATTTCAAGATTACAACGGGATCTTACCGATTCCACAGTATTGCGAAATGCAGGTGTTCCACTGGCACATGTCGTCATCGCCTTAAAATCCCTAAAACGCGGCATCGACAAACTCATTGTAAACGAAGAAGCCATCCGCCAGGATTTGGAAAAAAACTGGGCTGTGGTCGCAGAAGCAGCGCAAACCATTCTCAGACGAGAAGGATACCCCAAACCTTATGAAGCACTAAAGGAACTCACCCGAACCAACCAAACGGTTACCGAAGAATCCATGAAAACATTCGTAGCGGGTTTAAATGTAAGCGAGGAAATCAAAACTGAAATCCTTGCTATAACACCATTTAATTACGTGGGTCAATGAAAGACGCAATGATCATTGACGGAAGGAGCATCTCACCGGGAGAAACGCGATTTATCGAAATTGATGTAGCCCGTTTACCGTCTGGCACATTAATTCACATGCCCATACACGTTTTTAGAAGCAATAATCCCGGACCATGTATTCTGCTTTCCGGCGGACTGCACGGCGACGAAGTGAATGGTGTTGAGATTGTTAGGAGAATCATCGACAGTCCATGGATCAACCATTTATTGTGCGGAACCGTCATTGCATTGCCCATCATCAATGTTTATGGTTTTAACCAGTTTTCACGAGACGTTCCCGATGGCAAAGATGTCAACAGAAGTTTTCCCGGTAGCGCCGATGGCAGTTTGGCCGCCATTGTTGCCGACATTCTCACCACCAAAGTATTGCCCCATATTGATTTTGGAATTGACTTCCACACCGGCGGAGCCAGTCGAACCAATTTCCCGCAAATTCGCTACGCACCAAAAGATGAAAGGGCAATGCAAATTGCCACGGATTTCCACGCCCCATTTACGTTACATTCCAGTCTAATATCAGGATCTTTGCGCGCCACTGCGGATAATCTCGGAAAATCCATTGTGGTTTTTGAGGGTGGGGAAAGTCTTCGCTTTGATCCTTTCGCCATTAAGGAAGCGGTCAAAGGTGTGAGGCGTGTTTTGATAAAAAGACAAATGATCGACATCAAATCGCCCAAAGAAAAAGGCACCATATTGCTCAAAAACAGCACTTGGGTTCGCGCTGAAGCCTCGGGGTTATTTGTGCCCAAAAGGATTTCCGGGAAAAAAGTAAAAAGTGGACAGGTGATTGGGAAAATTGACAATCCCTACAACCAATTTACCCACAGTGTAATTTCCCCAAAAGATGGGTATATTATCGGTCACAACAATATGCCATTGGTTCACCGTGGCGATGCATTATTTCATATAGCTGAAGAATGAAAACGCTCGTTTTAGCAACCCAAAATCCGGGTAAAATTTCCGAGATTCGCGATTTATTACCCGAATCCATTACCGTCGTTTCCTGTAAAGAAGTTGGCATTACCGAAGACATTCCGGAAACAGGCGACACCCTGGAAGCCAACGCCGAACAAAAAGCCAGGTATATGTTTGATCGTTGTGGGTTGCCTTGCTTGGCCGACGACACTGGCTTGGAAGTAGAAGCACTTGACGGCGCACCGGGGGTGTATTCTGCGCGATATGCCGGTCCGGAAAAAGACAGCGAAAAGAATATCGATAAACTGCTTTTAGCGCTTGCCGGAAATGAAAATCGTCGGGCGCGTTTCCGAACGGTTTTGGCGATGGTGAGTAAATCGGGGACCCAATTTTACGAAGGCATTGTACGCGGAACGATTGCCGAAAAACGAATGGGCAATTCGGGATTTGGATACGACCCCGTTTTCATTCCCGAAGGTGAAACCCGTAGTTTTGCACAAATGACAAAGGCGGAAAAAAACCAAATCAGTCACCGGGGCAGAGCTTTACAAAAAGCATTTGGCTCTAATCAAAATCCAGGGTCAATTTAAAACGCATTACACGACCATTCCCGGCATCCGCGACATAAACAATTCTCCGATAATAGGCAACTCCACTGGGCTGGTTAAACTCCATCAATCCGGTTCCTTTTCCACCAAATGACGTCTTTTGCATTTTGGTAATACCGGTGGCCGGCGGGGGTAAAACACCTTCAAAACCGTCTGGGGTAAACTGAAATAAGCTGTCCTTTTCCGCATCCACCACAAAAAGAAATCGGGTATTATCTCCCGCGACGGTTAGATTGACTGGCCGAGCAAATTTATTGGGCTCATAGAGAAACCCATCCGCTTTGGAAGTGTCACCTACGGGGAAAATCCGCGGACTGAATTCAGTTCCAAAATCCGTTTCTGTATATTCAATGTATTGAACGCGCAATTCGTTGGAGGGACTAACACTGCTATAAAAAAAGTGCCTTTGCGTTGATGCTTGTATTTGTGGCGGCTGGGCCAAGGTGGCAATGCCAGATGGTTTTTGAAAATAGTCGTTGAAAATTCCGCTACTGGTGTTCACGGAAACCGTGGTTTCAAATTGATCTGTGTTGGAAAAAATCAATACCGCGTCATTAGGCCCCAAAACGCCAGAGCCTCCCTCCCCCTGTCGGGTAATGTAATAACGATTATTTTGACTGGGATTATCACTGGCCATGATGGCGGCTTTTTTAAATCGAACTGTTCTATCGTTGTTGTTCACATTACTTCGAGCGTAAAATGGATGAACGACTTTGTTGTGAATTCTCGCATATCGAATACCGTATTGTCCGGAATTATTCATCATTCTAATACGGTAAATGCAAGCGAGCGAAACGGATTGTCCGGCAATAATTGTATCGTGGGTACCGGTGGCCAACAAATCAAAACGACGATCTTGGGTAACACTAGTTACACCTGGCACGCGAAACCGACCCTGTACGACCCCACTCTCATCAAGACCAACGATTTCCTCCGTTGCCTCGTCCACTACATAGAGTAATTGATCAAATCCGATACAAATATCGGTGGGGTAAACAAATTGGTCCCACACAGGTTGGATGGGCACATAGGCAACATCCCGGTTGGTAAATTCCGGTTGGTCGATAAAACTCAAATCTGTTTTATCGCCAAAATATGCTGTACAGGAACTCAGCATGGCTATGATGATAATGAAAAGATTGCGCATCATGATTTCTTTTTTCCGGTATTTAGTAATAAAAATCGCAACCCAATTAAATGTTGCATTCCCACAAAATCCGTGGGATTCGCACCGTAATCGATATACATGGTGTTTTCGCCGAGGGCGGCTTTTACCCCAAAACCAAATGTCGGCCATTGTTGCCCGTCCACACTGATCTTGTATCCCAGTCGAAGGAAATACACATCGGAATAGTCATATTCCCCACCGAGTCGGATATTTTCCGCATTATCATTTGGATGGTTGATTTGAAATGCAGCGTGAATGCTGTGCTGCCCATTCTTGTATGCTCTAGCAGATGCGCCAAGACTAAAAAGAATGGGAAGAGTGTTGTCGTCCAGTGCAATTCCCGGCGTTCTATTAAAATCCACCGGAAGCCTGTCTCTGGAAGAAAGCGCTGAATTTCCACTGAAATTGGAAACAACAACGGCAAATTGCAGGTCTCTCCAATCGGTTTGGTACAAAAACGACAGATCGACAGCTGCGGTATGGGCGGTAAATTCTGCAATATTTTCGTAAATATATTTTAGGGATAACCCCGCACTGAATTGATCGCTGAGTTTTCGCGCATAAGTCAAACCAAAAGCCATATTCACTACACTAAACTCCCTGCCTGTGCCCTGCGGCATAAATTCCGTTCGCTCTTTAATGGATCCACTATTCAATCCATTGATAGAAAATCCGATAACATCATTTCTTTTGGCATTGGGGAAAGCGCCACCCACAAAGCTTTGGTTGACGCCTGCACCCACAAACATATTTTGCATGCTAAAAGAATTGTGGCGAAGTTGCGTAAGCGCCGCGGGGTTGGTAAATAGAGAATAGACGTCGCCGGAATTAGCCGCACTTGCACCCCCCATTCCCAAAGATCTGGGATTGATGTCATTTTTTAAAAACGTGAGGGCGGACAAACCGGCACGCTCACCGCCGTAATTTGGCAAGACTTGTGCATTGAGCATGCCTTGCAAAAAAACCGTCAATATGATTGTGTATCTTCTCATCAAAATCTAAATGCTATGCCAAATAAAACTTGCCTAGGGGCCAAATAACGAGCGGGGTTTCGGGGATCCAGACCGGATTCTTGCGGGCCGTTGTACTCCGGACGGGGATCGCGCCAGGTAAGCGGCACATCATCTCCGTACTCGTAAGCTCTTCCAGTTACCGGGTTAATTATTTGCGCGTTGAGGTGATTAAACATATTTCGTATTTCAGCACTAAAAACCAGTCCTCGCTTACCACTGAGCATCCAGTCATAACTCAGCTTTAGATCAAAGTTGATCCACGGTGTTGCAATGCCTTCTAAAAAACGGTCGTTACGCACTTCAAATTCCGGGCGTCCCAAATCGTTTTCTGAAACTTGTACCTGCGGCGTATATCGGAATCCGGAGGTGTAGCGATAGGAGAAAAAGGCCCGGAATCCGGTGAGATTAATTCCCAGTGCCCTAAAGGTGCTATCCGGCGTAAAGATCACACCGGCATTGATATTCCATGGGCGGTCAAATGCCAGATACTGTTCCCGCGAAAGTTGAATTTCACCCGTTTGGGCAATTTGCAACGCCGATTCCCTGGCACTGTTAGATTTTCCACGGGCCAATTGATATGCGGCATTTCCGAAGGCATTCAGGTATTTCATGAACCGGTATTGAAATCCGAATTCTACCCCCATTATCTTCGCATAATCCTGGTTGATGTAAACGGTTTTGGTTACCGGCCTACCTGTATTGTCGGTTACAATGGCCGTCCGGGAAACGATATAGTCAAAACGGTTGTTGTTGAATGCCGTGAGGGAAATGGCCAGATTCTTATTGACCATGCTTTTTAGTCCAACTTCATAACTAACATTGACCTCTGGATCCAGGTCGGGATTTCCCAAACTTGAGAGAAACGAGCGATCTTGAAAAACCGGATCAAGGCCGGCATATAAAAACCTCGGATGAGGCAATCGCATGCTATGGCCGTAATTAAAATACATCACATTATTTTCCGTGATGGGGAAAGAAACATTGATTCGGGGTAATAATCGGGCTTTCCATCTCAACCCCATTAAATCCACCGTTTTGTTTTCATAATCAATACGACTTTGATTTAAAACGGGAGAATTGGGATCCGCCACGGCTTCATCCGCAAACCGACCTGGCGCCCAGTAATTCAGTCGCGCACCAAGTGTTGCAATGATTCCCTTATAGCTTATCCTATCCTCTACAAACAAACCACCATTTTGGGGTCGCACTTTCCATATATCACTTGAGGAACCGATGGAAACCGAGGGTGTCGTGGTTGAATCATCAATTCGGATGGGGGCGCCTACCCAGGGGCGGGTAACATCAGCCCATTGGTATTCCGTGAAAACATGGCTAAAACCAAAACTCACGCGGTTTACCCCATCACCCGGATCATAGGTTATTTTGCCGCGAAGGGTGTATTCTTGAGCATAGTGATCGTGCCAAAGGGAAGAAATACCGCCATTATTTACCAGCCCGTCGCCCGGCAAAACGAAGAAGGTTCCACTGGGATCTCCTGGGTTAAATATCCCCACCGGGTGCGTTATGATATTTGCTTCATCATAAATTTGATCTACTGTTTCCGTGCGAAAAGGCCGACCGTTGGCATCTGCACGCAAATTGGTAAACAAGCGCCCAAGACTCAAAGATGCTCCCCACTTTTTATTGATCATGTGACGAACATTGATGGCTGTGAGTACCGAACGATGGGTGTAGGTGGTGGCGTTGTCTAAATTATTACTTCTGGCGTATTGAAATCCGGGCGCCAAAATGGCATCAAAACCTACGATTTGCAGGGTTCTGGTATTTTGATTGATATTGACACTTGCCTGGTTGGTCAGGGTAATTTTAGTGCCCGGTCGAACTTGATAAGCCGCTTTAAATGTGTGGGTAAATACATTGGAATACCGTGGGGCAAACAAATTTGGATTTCTGGGAAAAAGAGAGGAATTCAATTGATCCGCCGTGGCACCAAAATATTCATCGGTTATCATACCGGTGAAGTTGTTAAATACCGTCAGTTTTTTTTTGGTTCCCGGAATGGGCGTCCCGATGGTTAATTCTATGATATCCGTGTTAAAACTGGTGGCCAAATTCGGGTTGTTAAAAAAGTCTCGCTGCCAGCTTCCGGACATTTCGAATTTGTCACCGGCTTCGCGAATGGTGGTATTGACTACACCCGAAGAACCCCCACCAAACTCAGCACCGGCACCACCGGTAGTTAAACTCATAGATCCGATGGAAGAGGAAGCTAAATTGACACCAAAACCGGTACCTGCCAATGGATCCTGCGCACTGATGCCATCCACCAAATATTCCGTTTCATATACCCTGGCTCCCCGTATTTGAAGGCCGTCGGGGGTTTCGATTACCCCGGCCTGCATGGCAACAACTTCCTGCACGTCACGACTGTTCATTTCCGCCAATTCTTGTCGGGTAATCGTCACCTCAGAAGCTGCCAACTCCAAATCAATCTGCGACTTTCGACCCACCACCTCAACTTCACCCAAACCGGAAACTTCAGAAGATAATTTTATATCCAAAACCGTAGGCTCACCGGCTTTGATTTCGATATCGTTATATTGCCGTGTACCATACCCGAGATATTGTACTTTCACAGAATAGGCACCGGGTTTTATATCGCTAATGGCGTAAAAACCGGCTACATTTGAAGAGGCGCCTTTGTACGTACCTACTAGCGCAACCGATGCGCCAACCAGAAGTTCTCCCGTGTCTTCATCTACAATAACGCCCTGAAGTTTGCCCGTATTCTGTGCAAAAATCAATTGGGTGAAGCAAATCATCAGCCCGGTAAAAAACCACTTACCAATCGAAGTCATCCTGAATGATTTTATCAAATAAATCTTGAAGCGAAGTTGGATTTGTAATAAAACGATGTAAACTGGTGGCGAAAAAAACCTGCTGAACATTATTGTTTCGTCTGCGCAATGCGGCTATCAAATTATCACCCTGCCAGTTATTTATTGGCGTCAGTTGTGCGCGGTAAAAATCCTCGGAATCCAGTGACCGAACCAGAGGAACGATTCCCGTTAGGGTTCCATCCGGGGAAACAGGTGGGTAACCGCTTAAAACCGGAATCAGGGAACTATCGGCGGTAAGTCTCGCTTGGCCCCCACTGACCACCACGCCTTCTATGGGGAACCCAATGCCCAGACTTTGAAAATCAGAAGACGATGTAAGTATGGTCGTCACAAATGATTTTCCATTGTTGCTATTAAATTCGGCAATTAGTGGAGATAAATTCACCAAAATGGTTGCGGACTGTCCGGTAGCCGAATTGGTAAAGGAGGCGATATCGGTATAAATAAACAATTTATCATACCGCTTAAGTACCCGTCCAAAATTAGCTGCCCAAAATTTGGGTTGGTATTTTCCCTGGTCACGGTAAAAATCGATAAAATCGCAATCGTTATTAAATGCATTTTTCGCGTAAGGGGTAATAACATTTCGCACCGACATAGGCTGACCACAAATAATCAGGTTGTCGGAATTTTGCTGTTTAAAGTAAAAAGCATTTGAAGTATCTACATCACTTTCTGCGCCTGCAATGTCAATGGCTTTTATATATACGACGTTTTCGGCATTGACCCGAACATCCGATGCCATTTGGGAAATAGGATTATTTTCTGTAGCAGAAAATATTTGTGCCTGACCACTTCCTGAGGTAGAATTGGGATCGAGCATAAAGGTGATAACGTTGGCCGAAGGAATAGGAAACCAATCGCCGTCATTAAATTTCATCAAAACCTGGCTAATGGTTTCATCTCCATCGAGATCAGTTGCCCGCCACCGGAAAGTGGCCGCCACAAGCGCTGTATCTTCCGGCCCTACTTCATTGTCGAAGGAAGCAACCGGTGGTGTATTGCGAAGCGGAATGCGCAGGTATGCAGGATCAGGGTCTTTTGCGCCTTCATTGTCGATGGCCCGCACCCAAAAATCCTGATCCATGGTATCCGAACCGGCATCAATTGAAAACCGGAATGTACTATCGTTTTTGGTGGTGTTAAACCAATTTTCCCGATCAAAGGAAAATTCAAAACCCACCACATAGCCATCTTTGTCGGTTCCAAACCAACTCAGTCGCACATTGGAATTAAGCCTGTTTTCGCCTACCCGATTGATACTTTCCAGAGAGATAAACGTATTGGGCGGCAAGTTTTCATTTTTGTCGCCACGCATACATCCCCAAATCGCGGATAGAATCAGAAATATGATAATATAGTTTCGCATGAAAAAAATAGGAGGACGCCATAATGACGTCCTCCAATATTCATTTAACGTTGAACCAAAACTTTAGCTGTTTTCACGACAACACCTGAACGGGTATCTATCACGCGCATCACGTACATACCATCGGGCAGGGTATTAGCATCCACCTGAGTTTCTGTGCCAAAACGAGATTCAGCTTTGCGAACCATTCTTCCGTTTAGGTCAAATAGTTGAACTGAAAAATCACGGATTTCTGAAACCTCCACGGTAAAGAATGCACTGGTAGGATTGGGATAAATAGAAACATTGGCCATGCCTTCAAACGAAGTTACACTGATCGTAGGGCGACAGTCCAGACTATCCAGGGAGAAATTCGGATTAATGAAGTCATCGTTGGCGCGGGGCAAAAGGCGGTATTCGCCAAATCCGTAAAACCAAATACCTTCAATGGCATCGAATTCCATTCCGCTGTTGGTCAATACCACTGGCACCATCATGGCACCGTTGGACGTAGCCCATGCTGAATCGTTTACGACACTTACGTAAAGTGAGGAACGGCTGTTACCATCGCGTCCGGCGAGAACAATGGTAGATTCGTTAAGTCCATTGGCCGTGTCGGTTGAGATTAGATAATCACCAAAATTACCACGACGAGGATCAGAAATAACCACTTTTCCATTGGGGTTTTCCATGCGCAATACCATGCTTTCGTATTTTTCAATTTCACCTGAAGCATACATAGAAGGCATATTGGGGTTTAGGGTTACCGGAGTAACTGTGCCACTATTTCCAGTAGTCGTAATGTTGGTCACATTGATTTGGGTAAACCCAAAGTTTTCTTCAACCGTACCGGTAACTGTAACTTCTTGTTCGCGGAATAGATTCGCCAAGTCGGGAGATCCAAGTAGGGCAACTCCAGCCCACTCATTAAAATTCGGGTCTTGGATATAAACGAAACCCAAATCGCAAACCTTGGTTGAGGCGGTTACCACTCCGGTTACAGTTACTTGCTGACCTTCATAAGGAGAACCGCCAAAAGTTGGATTAAATTGCACATCAGGAATCACCATTCCATTGTCGCGAACCACGTAAAAATACGTGTTTTTGGGCGCAACATTAAATGGGGCGGTCGTGACATTATTGTCATTATCGATGGCTTCGATATAATAACGCACCATGGTATTATTGGGAAAAGCGGGAATTACAGCGCTGTATTCATCTGTGGTGCCGGGAATTAAAAGGGGCGTTACATTGCTATAGGTAGAAAGGGCAGCTGAAGTATCGTCAGAATAATAAAGCTCCAAATCCGTAATGGTTCCATCGAGATCATAGGCGGTAAAGGTTACTTCAACCGTTTGTGATGCATTTGGCACCTGCGGCGTTCGGATGACATTCTCAACAAACGGGGGAGATGCACCGAGGTCATAGTGTGTAGAATCGAAAGGGTTCAGTTCGTAACCCCTTCCATTTCCTCCGGTACAACCGTTTCCGGAATGCAAAACAATACCGCGAATGGAATTGTAAAAAGCGCCTACTGTGGGCGGCGTAAAAGTTCCGTTTCCGGGACCGCCGTTGGAAGTTGCATAGGGAGAATTCGGATTAACCGGGGTATGGTTACTCATCTTCTGCGCAATAAAGCGGTCGGAAACATTGATGCGATTTCCATTGGCATCAACCACATCGAAGCTGACCCGACTACCACCGGCAAAAATATCAACATTGACAACAGTCACATTTTGAATTTCCACAAACGCTCCTTCCCATTGTTCTCCGGAAGGCAATTGATTTACGCGGTTGTTGTCATTCAAATCACCGACATTTACCAAAGCCGGTTGGGGTGGAGTTTGTGTACCACTCAATAACGACAAGGAGTTAAAATCAATGATTTCCAATTGATTGTTTCTTGCAAACATATTGACTACACCAATAACCTCCACGATATCTCCGGCCACAACCTGAGTAGCCACGGGATGGGCAACCATTGCAGTACCCGTAGAATATGAACAAAGCACTTCAATGCCCTTAAATGGCTCTGCGGTAGTACCGGTTGCCGTATCGGCGATATACATAAACGGACGAAGTCCTCCCTGCACACTACCGGAAGCAACCTCAACCAGGCCACCATCTACCATTACAACACCAACGGTTCTTACGGTATCTCCGTGGTATTGGGAAGTATCATTACAGTTGGCCAAATCAGAAGCACTCACAAATTGAATATCGTGAATACTAACGGTTGGCGGCGTTTGAGCAAAAAGCCCAAGGGTTGCCATTACAACAATGGCGGAAAAAAATGTTCTCATGAGAAATTCAAAATTTAAAATTAGTGAAAAACAAAAACTGATTATTTAATTATTGCAAAAGTCCCCGATTTTGATACACCGGTATCGAGGTCGTACACCGTAAACAAATACATCCCACGTGCAATGATTTGTGTGCTTTTACTCAACAAGTCCCAGGCACGTTCTCCCCCGGAAAAAACATTCTGCTCGGGGTTTTCCGCGCCAAATGTTCTAAACCAGCGAATGTCCTGACCGTCGTATTGTTCGTCGTGTTCTATTTCATCGATTAAATCACCTGCTGGGGTAAAGATTTTTATTCGGCAGCGGCGGGGCAGATTGGCAAAAATGATTTTCCTACTTTCCTCCTGAAAATTACTCCGTCCTTCCCAGGCGGCACCGTAGTAATAGGGATTCGGGTAAACATAAGGTGCGTTATCCTCAATCGCATCATTTGGGGCCGTTCCGGCAAATGCGCGAAACTGATTGGACAATGGTGCGGATTCCAGGGATTCCAAATTGATCTCTTCATTTCCCCTGTCGAATGCTGTAACGGAAACCGCGTGTTGCCAGCCGTTTGGCAGATTATCTATGGTGTATTTAAACCAGTATTGATTCGTGTCATTGGGGAACATTTTTGGCTCGTCGAGTAAGATTGACTCAAAACCCGTCTCGTTAAAATAGCCGTTATCGGGGATGTCAAATTCGGCAATTTTCACCAAATTAGAAGCGACATCCGGGGTACCGGTTACATCAAAACCGAGTGGCGTCATATACACCCGAAAGCCCTCAAAATCCATTTCTTGTGAGATGGGGTCAACGGAGTAGAAGGAATTATCACTCCAAAAAATATCTATTTTATTTTCCGAGGTCAAAACTCGGGTA
Source organism: Cryomorphaceae bacterium (assembly GCA_020832345.1). Classification (GTDB taxonomy): domain Bacteria; phylum Bacteroidota; class Bacteroidia; order Flavobacteriales; family Schleiferiaceae; genus CSBr16-58. Next base: position 35,633 of record JAFIEY010000232.1, read on the forward strand.
ATGGGTCTATCCGGCGGAGCAGGAAGAATAAAGCGGGTAATTTTACCACTTCCATCCTGATCTTCTCCCGGATCTAAAACGCCATTAAAATTCACATCCTCTCCGTTGTAAGCGGTTTGCACCCAGTTTGCATTATCGATAAGGTTTTGTCTTTGCACCAAATTATTTTCTGAATTGGGGTTTCCATCGTCATTTTTTGGAGCAATGATATATGCAAAAGTCACGGTTATCTCATCCCCCGGCGTGAAGTCTCGGTAGGGACCAGCGGAGACAATATCCGATCTGTTTCCGGGTGCGTTGAGCATATTTTGCAAATCCACCCCAAAGGATTGTTGGCAATCTGCAGAATTTGGGTTGGTCCAACAGGGATGATCATTCATTCCGTTGGCCATTTTTTGATAACGTTGCTCGTCGTTTGAAGGAAAAAAGAAAATGGGATTGGAGCTGTTGTTAAATTGCCATGACTGATAATTGGCCATGAAGTTTTCGCGTACCCAGCGTTCTTGTATTTGATTATAAGTACTATCGAGCTGTGGATGGTGAAATCCAAACTTATCTTCAGATCCCAAAAATTTCTGGCCGATATAACTATCCGTAAACCCAACATCCCCGGTGGCGTCAAAACAATAGGCCAGTCTCAAAGAATCCATGTAGCCATTTCCACCCTGACTAAAAAAGGTTGCGCCACCTGCACCGGCGGGCGTGATGTTGATGTTTCTGACCACCGTGTTGTTCCACAAGCCAACAAACACACTGTCATAGGTGCTGTTTCCGATATTTTTCAAAGTCATGTTGACCACCACAAAGAAATCGCTAAATGAATAGTTCCAATTATACGTTTCCATGGTAACCTGCACATTCATGGGAAACTGATGACCGGCAATGGGTGTATTGGTTCCGGGGACAACTTGACTGGAATCGTTAAACACCGCGACAAAATCTTGATGCGAAACAGCGGCATTGGAAAAAAATCTGGAATCAAATAAGGAAGAACGTTCCCGAAAAGGCGGCGAACCGGGCGGTATGGTAAATTCAAATCCGGCACGACCCGGCGCATAACCCTGTGGCGCATCAAATGCCGAAGTACTAACTTCAATGGCGCCACCTCGCGACCTGTTTGCGCCACCAATCCAAATACCACCTTCAAACAAATGCTCAATACCAGAACCGGCGGGATACTCACAACTTCTTTGTCCTGTTCCATCGCGATAGCCTCGAAAAGCATTTCCAAATGTTCCGGTATTGGTGACGGTCAGACGAATATTAGAAGCATTCGTTACCTTTTCTTCAAAAGCCTGGGCATAACCGGAGTTTGCTCCACCAAAAAGCAGCAATACAAAAGCACAAAATCCTAACAATTTGACACTTAAATCACACCGAAAATCTCTTGACACAAGTCCTCGCATTGCGTTAAATTTTCGGCAAAGTTACAAGTTCACCGTCATTCAACGTTACATAATTGTTAAGAACATATCACTAAAAAATTGGGATCAAAAATATATGCGATTATTCTGATAATTGCTTTTTAATATAATCATATAAATCATACTGAGCCCTTACCTCGGGCGAATTATTCTTTCGGTAGCCATTACTTCCACGGGCATCAATATTTCTGGCCTTTACATTATCTGACCATAAAATTTCGAGATGATCAAAAATTTGGGATTTAATCGACTCATCATAAATGGGTACGGTAATCTCAACCCGGTATTCAATATTTCTCGCCATAATATCCGCAGAGGAAATATACATTTTGGGGTTTCCATTATTGTGGAAGGCAAATACCCGACTGTGCTCCAAATACCGATCTACAATACTTATGCATTCAATGTTTTCGCTCAACCCAGGTTTTCCGGGAATCAGCGAACAAATACCGCGAATGATCAACCTGATCTTTACCCCTGCTCTACCGGCCTCATAAAGGTGATCGATGATGGCCGTATCACATAAACTATTGAGCTTTAATATTATCGAAGCCTCCTTTCCCGCTTTGGCATTTTCAATTTCCGCGTCAATACATTTGGTAATTCCACTTCGAAATGAAAAGGGCGAAATCAATAAATGTTTGTTTTTAAAAACCTTATAGTTGGCATCGAAAAACGTAAACAATCGAACGATTTCCTTGGTGATTCGCTCATCTGATGTAAACAAGTGATAATCTGTATAAATACGGGCCGTTTTTTCATTAAAATTACCCGTACCGGCGGAAACGTAGTTTTTCAATTTTTTACCTTCCCGGCGACGAATTAAAATAATCTTGCTGTGCACCTTGAGTCCGCTCACACCAAAAACAACATTCACCCCTTCTTGCTTGAGTTTTTCCGTCCATCTAATGTTGTTTTCCTCATCAAAACGCGCCTGCAGCTCCATGACTACAGTTACCTTTTTGCCATTTTTTGCAGCATTAATTAAGGCGCTAATGATACGTGAGTTTTCCGCGAGGCGGTACAAGGTAATTTTCACCTCTTCTACTTGCTCATCGAGGGCGGCTTCTCTCAGCAAGCGAATGATATTGGAAAAAGTATGATAGGGTAAAAAAATTAAAATATCTTTTCGGGCAATTACTTCGAGTAAGGACTGTTCGAGATTTAAATCGGGATGCGGCAAGGGCGGCATCGGTTTATACGTCAATTCCGGATGACCAGCAGACGGGAAATCGATTAAATCCTTTTTGTTGTGATAACGGCCACCGGCAATAATAGAATCAAAATTATCCAAATCAAGTCGGGAAATCAACATATCAATGACGTCTCCGGGGATTTTTGCATCGTACACAAACCGAACAGGATCGCCCGTTCGCCGATCGCGCAGGCTGCTGACCATTTTATCTAAAAAGCTTTTGGACACATCACTTTCAATATCCAACTCTGCATCCCGGGTAAATTTAATGGTATGTGCCGTAACACCATCGAAACCGTGAATAAAGAAAATATACCGCAAATTATAACGGATAAGATCATCGAGATACATAATGGTTCGCTTACCGCGACCGGGCATTTCAATAAAGCGCCCCACCAATTCGGAGGGAATTTCGATAAGTGCGAGCAAGGGTTTTTTCTCCCGATCTCTATACGACAGTTTGATGGACAAATATATAGACTTGTCTCGCAAATGGGGGAAAGGTCGATCCTCGGATAGTAAAATGGTAAAAACCGAAGGACTTACTTTTTCGATAAAATATTTTCGTGCAAAATCCTTCTGATTGGGTGTCAATCTTTTTTCATCAATAATCCGAATCCCTTCACCTTCGAGTGATTCAGTCAATCGGTCATAAATATTTTGTGCATCTGCCTGTTGTTGTTTTACAATTTCGGTCAATCTATTGAGCAATTCGGTGGGGTGTACATCTCCAAGTTCTCTACCTCCTCTTTTGGACAATTGCCCCATTCGCTTAATGGTTGCGTATCGAACCTTAAAAAACTCGTCGAGGTTATTGGAGAAAATTCCTATAAAACGAATACGCTCAATTAACGGAACGCGTTCGTCCATTGCCTCTTGTAAAACTCGGGCATTAAAGTGCAACCAACTTATATCGCGTGGTAAATACACATCGCTTGTCAGAAACACTTTTTTTCGCTTATACTTCTGCTTATGCATCAATTTATTCTCTTTTTGGGATAATCAAAAAACAACAATTTCGCCTTGTTGTTTATGTCTTTCCAGCGCTCCACGGAAAACGCCAAACACGCCACCCCAGTAGTTGGCACATGACCAACCCGCTGATCTGAAGCCTGATTGATAAAATCTGCCAATCCCGGATTATGTCCAAATACCATGGCTGCATCATAACGGTCGTCAATCTCTCTTGCTACCTGCCAGTAATTTTCAGGTTGTCCGTGATACAACTCAGCTTTAATGGCAATGGTAGAGAAATCGATGCCGAAATTACGGGCAAAAATCATGGCCGTATGCAGGGCACGGGTAGCCGGACTAGAAATGATGTGCTCCGGAAGATAATTGTTTTCCTGAAGCCATTCGGATGTTCCGGTCGCATCGCGTATGCCTCTACCTTTGAGCGGGCGGTCAATGTCTTGAAGATTGCCATCACTCCAACTGGACTTGGCATGACGCACCACATACAACTGTTTCATAAATTGGATAATTTTAAAAATCCATAAAACCGTCGTCTCCGGAGTTTCCCCAAGGCAAACCACGCAACGAACTCTAAGCCGGCGGACGTTAAAAACGGTGACGAAACTACAAATACCTTTTGGATTAACAACCGATATTGATAAAATTTAAAATAGCAGAAAGAAAATAACACCCTAAGACATTACGAATGGTTAATTTTGTGAAATGAAAAATCGCTTCATTTTTATATTGATGCTTTTAAGCAACTGGTCTTTTAGCCAAAGTATTACACTATTAAAATACTGCCAGCTACCTGAATTATTGCGTGAAAACAGTGGTATGATAGCCCTCAATGATTCCACCCTCATCTTCCACAACGATTCGGGAAATAAAGCGTGTTTATATATGGTCAATCACAATTGCGAATTACTGGACACCTTTTGTCTAAAGGGTATAAAAAATGTGGATTGGGAAGATATTACCATGGACACCAAAGGCCATATTTACATTGCTGATTTGGGGAATAACCAAAACAAACGAGATACTGTTTGGATTTTGCGCATAAACACTTCCCATATTACCCATGGGGAAACATTGCAAATAGATTCCATTTCAATCGTATATCAGGATATTTTTCCTCCGGGGCCGAAAAGAAAAATGTACGATGTAGAGGCCCTTTATTGGCACAACGACTCCCTGTTTTTCCTGTCAAAAAACCGCCGCGAACCTTTCGATGGCATCAGTTGGGTTTTTGGCATTCCCGACAAACCCGGATTTCACCATTTACAGCCCATGGACTCGATAAAAATTCCGGGGGTAATCCGCCATCTCAGTTGGGTAACCGCCGCCGATTACGAACCCTCTAGTCGATTACTACTTATATTAGGATCCAATCAATTAACAGCAATCCACCATGCCCCGGAAGAAAAGCCATACCACGGTTCGCAAACCACCTTTGACCTCGGCGCTATTTCTCAAAAAGAGGCCATCGCATTCTCACCTACCATGATTTTTATTAGCGATGAAGATCACAAAAAAATTCCCGGTAGAACTTTATACATGTTGCCAAAAAAATTACTCTACAAAAAATTGGGTTTAGATATAATGGATTTACCCCTTTCCTTTGATGTCCGTGTTCCCGAAAAAGTCACCACCGACAGCCTGGAAGTCACCTTCGTTTTGCCCTATGATTCTTGGGCTGGATGGGAATTGTTGGACTATAGTGGGCTTCGTGTAAAAGTGGGAAAACCAAAAGATTACCCAAGAGGATTTCATCGAATATACATTCCCATTCACACCCTTGATCCGGCGCATTATGTTTTCAATTTAATTATCGACGATATGCCGCACGCATTTCAGATTGGCAAGAAGTGGAAACCTGAAGATTGAGTCTGATCTAAAAACTCCCTAGATTTTGATTGAAATCATCCTTTTTAGAGTGGACTCAAGATTAAAAACGATATCCTCAAATTAAGCAATCATTTAACCCCCAACTTCCTCTTGAGTTCATTAAGCTTTATCAAAGCTTCAACCGGTGTTAAAGCATTGATGTCTAAATTTTGAATATCGTCCTTTATATCTTCAAGCAACGGGTCGTCCAATTGAAAAATAGAAAGTTGCACATCTTCTTTAGCCAAGGAATCCTTATGATTATTTCCTCTGGAAGCTTCCAGTTTCTTTAAAATTGACCTTGCATTTGAAACGACCAATGGTGGCAAACCTGCCATTTTCGCTACGTGAATTCCAAAACTGTGGTTACTTCCGCCGGGGGCAAGTTTGCGCAAAAACACAATTTCATTTTTGATTTCCTTTACACTCACATTGAAATTTTTAATCCTTTCGTATGTATTTTCCATTTCGTTGAGTTCGTGATAATGCGTGGCAAAAAGTGTCAGCGGACGATGTGGATGCTCGTGAAGAAATTGCGCAATGCTCCAGGCGATGGAAATTCCGTCGTAGGTTGAAGTACCACGCCCAATTTCGTCCAATAAAATTAAACTCCTTGCCGAAAGGTTATTGAGAATGGTTGCGGTCTCGTTCATCTCCACCATAAAAGTAGATTCTCCCTGGGAAATATTGTCCGATGCCCCTACCCGCACGAATATCCGATCTAGGGTATGCAAACGCGCTGAGGCTGCGGGAACAAAACTTCCTACCTGTGCCAACAAACTGATTAGGGCCGTTTGTCGTAATAACGCTGATTTTCCGGACATATTGGGTCCGGTAATCATCATGATTTGGGTCTTTTCTGCATGGAGTTCAGTATCGTTGGGGATATAAGGTTTTCCGGGCGGCAATTGTTTCTCGATGACCGGATGCCGTCCATCCACAATTTCAATCGTCGGATCCTCGGTAAACTCCGGTCTGACAAAGTTATTTTTCAAAGCCAATTGTCCAAAGGCAATTAGACAATCCAACCGGGCAATGGTTTGTGCATTATGTTGCAATGCACCTATATAAGTGGTGGCCTCAGCAATGAGTTCGGATAATAGGTGTTGTTCGAGGTGCAAGACCTTTTCTTCCGCCCCCATAATTTTGTCCTCATACATTTTGAGTTCTTCGGTGATATACCGTTCGGCATTGACAAGGGTTTGTTTTCGGACCCAGTTTTCGGGGACTTTATTTTTATGGGCATTTCTAACTTCAATAAAATATCCAAAGACGTTGTTGAAAGCCACCTTCAAATTGGGAATTCCCGTGGCCTCCATTTCGCGTTTTTGCATTTGAGCCAGCTGATCTTTACCCGAATTTAGCAATGCCCTCAGCTCATCGAGTTCGGGGTTAATGCCGTCAGAGATAACAATTCCCTTTCCTACGGCAATGGCTGGATCTTCGGTAATGGTTTGTTCAATTTGCTCCTGAAGTCGTTCGCAAAGATGCAAATGATCCACCAGTCCTTGTAGCATTTCAGAATCCGCGATGTCGCCCCGGGTTTTGATTCTGGAAATGGCGGCCAGTCCTTTTTGCAATTGCTTTATCTCCCTGGGGTTTATTCGACCGGTACTGAGTTTTGAGACCAACCTTTCCAAATCGTGTATTTGCCGAATATCCTCAATAAAGGGTTCAGCTGCATCCGGATTTTTAGAAAAAAAGGCCACCAGATCCAGGCGTTTTCCAATTTCCTGAGGATCTTTTAAGGGAAATGCCAACCACCTTCGCAAAAGGCGCCCCCCCATGGGTGATGCGGTATTGTCGATGGTATCGACCAAGCTTATCCCATCGGGCGCATTTGACCTAAACACTTCGAGATTCCGCATGGTGAATGCATCCATCCACATAAAATCACCGCCGTAAATTCGGGAAATTCCGGCGATATGCTCAAGTTGATTATGTTCAGTATCCTTTAAATAATGAAGGGTAGCTCCTGCGGCAACAATCGCGTCCGGCCAATCTTCTATTCCAAAACCCTTAAGCGAGTTGGTTTGAAATTGTCTATTGAGCAACTCATAGGTATAATCGGGTTTAAAGACCCACTCCTCCATTTCGAAGAAAGGGTATTTTTCTTTTACCCGTTGTAGAAAATCGTTTTTTTGTCGTTTCGGAAAAATGACTTCCCTGGGCATGAAGTTTTGCATCCATTGCTCCACCTCACCCTGATTACCCTGACTCACATAAAATTCTCCGGTAGAAATATCAACCAAAGCCATCCCCCAAGCATCATTTCCCGCGGGATAAAGTGTGCACAAAAAATTATTGCTTCGAGCTGAAAGTAATTGGTCACTCATGGTAACCCCGGGTGTGACCAGTTCTGTAACGCCCCGCTTGACAATTTTTTTGGTCTTTTTAGGATCTTCTAATTGGTCGCAAATGGCCACACGATGACCGGCACGCACCAATTTTGGCAAATAACTTTCGAGCGAATGGTGTGGAAACCCAGCCAGTTCGATATGCGATGCAGCACCATTGGCACGTTTGGTGAGTACAATGTCCAAAACTTTACTGGCGCGAATGGCATCTTCGCCGAAGGTTTCATAAAAATCACCAACACGAAAGAGCAAAATAGCATCGGGGTATTTGCTCTTGATGCCGTAATATTGTTTCATTAACGGGGTCTCGCTCGTACTTTTGCTCACGGAATACGGTTTTTTTATGAGTGAAAATTTATATAATCGGAAGTTGCGTACAGACGAAATGAATCGTTTGAGCACGACCGACTTCAAACAGGCCACGAAGATAAAGCTTCATTTGGTGTTAGACAATCTTCGAAGCATGCATAATGTCGGTTCTATTTTCCGAACAGCCGATGCCTTTCGCATTCAGCACATTTACCTTTGTGGAAAAACGCCAACGCCACCAAATAAAGCCATCCACAAAACCGCATTGGGGGCTACAGAATCAGTAGATTGGAGTCATTTCAAAAATACATACGAGACAGTGGAAAAACTCAAAGGTAATGGTGTGCGGGTTTTTTGTTTAGAACAAACCGAAAACAGCCTATCGCTGGAAAATATCGAAACCATAATCCATCAAAATGATGAAATAGCCCTTGTGTTGGGCAACGAAGTTTCGGGCGTCGCGCAATCGGTCATCAACCTGTGTGAATCTGCCCTCGAAATTCCGCAATACGGCACAAAACACTCACTCAATGTTGGCGTAAGTACCGGCATTGCAGTTTGGGCAATATTTTCCGTATTGAATATGAAATAGATGAGTCCTCTCTAAAAAGGATGATTTCAATCAAAATCGAGGGGATTTTTGAACCGGAGCAAGTGAGGATTCAAAAATCTACCGACAAGGAAGATTTTGGCAGAAAGGGACTTTTTAGAGCAGACTCTATAGATTCAAAAATCAGCTAAACATCTCCTTTACCTTCTCGAAGAAACTCTTATCGCTCTTTTTAGGATGTGGCTGGAAATTAGAATCCTCAACCCATTTTTCCAAAACCTTCTTTTGATCAGCGCTTAGGGTTTGTGGTGTCCAAACATTGATATGAACCAGCATATCTCCGGTTCCGTATCCTTCAATGCTTCTAATCCCCTTATTTCGGAGACGTAAAATTTTCCCCGATTGCACACCGGGATCCAGTTTTATTCGCATTTTACCGTTAAAATGTGGAATCTCCACATGACCACCTAATGCTGCTTGGGGAAATGAAATATACAAATCGTAATGGATATTGTTACCCTCGCGCTTAAGGAGCTCGTGTTCAACTTCCTCCACCAAAATAATCAAATCTCCATTTACACCGTTCATGGGTGCTTCATTGCCTTTGCCGGACATCTTGAGTTGCATGCCATCAACTGCACCAGAAGGAATCTGGATACTAATGGTTTCCTCAACTTTAATGGTTCCGTCGGGACCGGCTTCTTTGGGTTTTTTATCGACCATTTGTCCCACCCCCTGACAGGAAGGACAGGCTGAAGCTGTGCGCATTTGCCCGAGGATGGTGTTGGCTACTCGGGTCACTTGTCCGCTGCCGTTACAGGTAGTGCAAGTTTTATACGTTACACCGGGCGCAACTTTGGAACGACGGATTTTAATTTTTTTCTCAACGCCCCCGGCAATTTCTTCCAGGGTAAGTTTGACTTTTACCCTCAGGTTTGAGCCTTTAAACCGCGGTTGGCGTCTTTGTCCACCGCCTCCGAATCCACCGCCAAAAGCACCACCGAAGATATCGCCAAACTGGCTAAAAATATCTTCCATATTCATTCCACCCTGACCGCCAAATCCGCCCTGACCACCTACGCCTGCATGGCCAAACTGATCATAACGTTGGCGTTTTTCAGGATTACTCAACACTTCATAAGCTTCTGCCGCCAGTTTAAAATTCTCTTCCGCCTCTTTGTTATCGGGGTTTTTATCGGGGTGATATTTCACCGCCATTTTCCGATATGCCTTTTTAATTTCGTCTGCACTGGCGCCTTTACTTATGCCCAATACCTCGTAATAATCTTGCTTTGCCATAATTTTTTTATTGTCCGACTACCACACGTGCATAGCGCACCACCTTATCACCAAGGGTGTAGCCGCGTTCAATTTGGTCAATTACTTTTCCTTTATCATCTTCGTTGGGCGCGGGCACTTTTGTGATGGCTTCCATGGAATCGATATCGAAGGGTTTACCCGTGCAATCCTCCATGGGTTTAAGACCTTTTTGCCGCATGGTTTCCGCCATTTTATTGTAAATCAGCTTAAATCCCTTGATTACCTCTTCGGTAGAATCTTCGGATTTTGTGTTTTTGAATGCGCGTTCAAAATCGTCTAAAACCGGCAACAAGGCCGTCATCAACTCCTTATTGGCCGAGGTAAACAATTCTATCCGCTCTTTTGAAGTTCGGCGTTTGTAATTGTCGAATTCTGCGACCAGTCGCAAATATTTATCGTTGAGCTTGGAGATTTCTTCAGTTTGATCCGTAATTGAACCTGCTGATTCTTCCGTTTTTTCAACTTCTTCAATTATCTCTTCCTGCATTTTTTCTGAGTTTGACGCAGTGGTTTGATCTTTTTCTTCTATGGTAGATTTTTCGTTTTCTGCCTGCATTTTTGCTGTGTTTTTACTATCGGCGCAAAAATAGCAATTATGTTGCCACGAGGTGCATTATGCCACAATGACACAGAAATGGAAATTCTTGCACGAATGCTTTTTTTATGCAAGCACATTGACGTAATTTTGACAGCTAAAAAACTACCCCGATTATGTTGCCAAAATTTTTACTTGCCGACAACTCCGAACTGCCAGAAGCTGTCTATATCGTACATACAGAGTACCCGCGCTTTGTGCTTAATTTAGAAAATGACGAAGTAACTTGGTTTGATGCCCTCGACCCCGAGGATGGCAAAGAAGTGTTGGAAGAAGAAGTACAAGCCTTAATTGAACAAGCGGAAGCTTTTTACCAAAAGGAAATAGACCACTATATACCATGAACGTCATTGCCCTTTCCGGAATAAAAAAGACCTTCTACCTTGGTGCTCAAGTTGTAAATGCCCTAAACGGTGTTGACTTACAAATAAATAAAAACGAATACGTTGCCCTTATGGGGCCATCGGGAAGTGGCAAATCCACACTGATGAATATTATTGGGTGTTTGGATGTTGCGAGTAATGGAACCTATGTGCTCAATGGAAAAGATGTCAGCAGAATGGAGGAAAATGAACTTGCCGACATCCGAAATACAGAAATAGGTTTTGTATTTCAGACTTTTAATTTGCTTCCGAGAACCACTGCCTTAAGCAACGTTGCACTGCCACTTGTATATGCCGGAATCGCCAAATTGGATCGGATAGCTCGGGCGACCAAAGCGTTGGAAATGGTCGGACTCGGCGACCGCATGGATCACCAGCCCAACCAACTTTCGGGTGGGCAACGACAACGCGTGGCTGTTGCAAGGGCGTTGATCAACAATCCATCCATTATTTTAGCCGATGAACCCACCGGAAATCTGGACACAAAAACTTCGGAGGAAATCATGCGGTTGTTTGCTGAAATTCACGAAAAAGGGAATACCGTAATTCTGGTGACGCACGAAGAAGACATCGCCAAATACGCCCATCGGATAGTGCGGTTGCGCGATGGTGTGGTTGAAAGTGATATAAAAAATCCTGACATATTGACCTTTGAAAAGTCCGTAAAATGACGCGTCTCTCTCTAATAATACCACTTTACAACCGACCAGATGAAATCCGCGAACTTTTGGAGAGTCTGGTTTCTCAAAAAGATTTGCTCCACGAAGTTATTGTGGTGGAAGACGGCTCCCGGATTGATGCACGGGAAATTGTCATGTCATTTTCCAACAACCTAAATACCAAGTATTTTTACAAAGACAACTCCGGACCGGGGCAAAGTCGAAATTACGGTGCAGCACGTGCCACCGGGGATTATTTCATCTTTCTGGATTCCGATTGTGTTATTCCGGAAAAGTATTTGGCCACCGTTCATCAGGAGCTTTCGCAAAATTTTGTAGATGCGTTTGGCGGACCGGATCGGGCGCACAAAGATTTCACCCCTTTGCAAAAAGCCATTAATTATGCCATGACATCATTACTGACAACGGGTGGCATCCGAGGAAAGAAAAAATCACTTGATGATTTTTACCCGAGGAGTTTTAATATGGGCTACACAAGCGAAGTATATGAAATTACCGGAGGTTTTGGTAAAATGCGATTTGGAGAAGATATAGACATGAGCATTCGAATTTTAAAAAATGGTTTTAAAACCCGGCTCTTTCCCGAAGCTTATGTTTTTCACAAACGACGTTCAAATTTTCGTCAATTCTACAAGCAGGTTTACAATAGTGGTATGGCGCGAATTCACCTATATCTTTTGCATCCCGGTTCGCTTAAGCTGGTTCACCTTTTACCATCTGTTTTTACTACAGGTTTGATATTTTGTTTATTGGCAGCAATAATCCATCATCCGTTTTGGATTTTACCACCGGCTTTTTATGCCTTTGCCCTTTTTATTCATTCCCTTTTAGAAAACAAAAACCTCGTCGTTGCATTCCTTTCCATACCTGCATCTTTCATACAATTATTGGGGTATGGTCTTGGTTTTATAGATGCGGTTTGGAATCGTTTAATACGGAAAAAGGAAAGACCGGGCGCATTTATGGAGAATTTTTACGAATAGAAAAAACACCCACACATTTCCTTTAAATCAATTTTCAAACAAACTATACTACCCAATCTTTGTTCCTTATTTTTGCGCACGTTTGATAAGATAGTTAAATAATATCATGGGAAAAGAAGCAACTAAGCCGCAAGACGAAATATCCTTTGTAGAGTTTTCATCCGAAGTTTTGAATGATTTCAGGCTGGCCGTAGAAAGCAGGGAGGCTAGTTTAATCGGCAGAAGGGAAGTTTTAACGGGAAAAGCCAAGTTTGGCATTTTTGGAGATGGGAAAGAAGTAGCTCAAATTGCATGGGCCAAAGCCTTCCGAAATGGCGATTTTCGCTCTGGATACTACCGCGACCAAACCTTTATGATGGCCATTGGGCAATTGACCACACAGGAATTTTTTGCCAGCTTGTACGCCAATACCGATTTGAGTAAAGAACCCGCTTCCGGTGGACGACAAATGAATGGTCATTTTGCTACCCGGAGTTTAGACGAAAACGGGAACTGGAAAGACCTAACAATACAAAAAAACTCATCGGCAGACATTTCTCCAACTGCGGGACAAATGCCACGACTTCTTGGACTTGCACAGGCCAGTCGATACTTCAAAACCCATTCGGACAAAAGCATTCAAGCGAATTTTTCCCACGACGGAAATGAAGTTGCGTGGGGCACCATTGGCAACGCCTCGACCTCTGAAGGGTTGTTCTTCGAAACCATCAATGCTGCAGGTGTATTACAAGTTCCAATGGTAATTTCAATTTGGGACGACAATTACGGAATTTCGGTTCACGCAAAATACCAAACCACCAAAGAAAATATTTCGGAAATCCTCGCAGGTTTTCAGCGCGATGACAAATCGGGTTACGAAATTATCCGTGTAAAAGGTTGGGATTATCCTGCTTTAGTAGAAGCGTATCAAAAGGCCGGAAAAATTGCGAGAGAAGAGCATGTCCCGGTTATGGTTCACGTTATGGAAATGACCCAACCACAAGGCCACTCCACCTCCGGCTCCCATGAACGGTATAAAAGTCCCGAAAGACTACAATGGGAAAAGGATTTTGATTGCATTCAAAAAATGAAAGAGTGGATGATTGCATCTGCTATTGCAACGGAGGAGGAAATTGAAAGCATTGAAAAAGAAGCGAAAAAAGCCGCACGTCAAGGAAAAGCTGCGGCCTGGAGCGATTATATAGAACCCATTAAAGCAGAATGCGCAGAAGCCATTCAACTTCTTCAAGATATGGCAGGTGATTCGGATGTTGTGGCTGGAATGATTGCCCAACTCAAAAGCCTTTCAGAGCCCTTGCGCAGAGATTACACAACAGCTTTGAGAAAGGCCATCCGACTGGCCGGAACAGAAGCGAATGCGGAAGCTGCCAAAAATTGGCTTCGTGAAAAAAACCAACTTCGATACGATGATTACAGCAGTCAATTATACGCTGAAAACGATCGTGCCGCCGTTCGGATTTCGGAAGTTCTCCCCACCTATGATGATGATGCAGATATAGTGGATGCACGTATTGTATTGCGTGACAATTTCGACCGTATATTGGCAGAGGATAGCCGAGTTTTGATTTTCGGAGAAGACAGCGGGAAAATTGGTGACGTAAACCAAGGTTTGGAAGGATTACAGGAAAAACACGGAGAGCATCGTGTTCAGGACACAGGAATTCGCGAAGCAACCATCTTGGGTCAAGGAATTGGTTTGGCCATGCGGGGTTTGCGCCCCATTGCCGAAATTCAGTACCTCGATTATCTGCTTTATGCACAACAAATAATCAGTGATGATTTGGCAACCGTTCGGTATCGCTCTCGGGGCGGACAAATGGCTCCGGCCATAATTCGTACTCGCGGACACCGACTGGAAGGTATCTGGCACAGCGGCAGTCCGCTTGGCACCATACTCAATGCCATGCGCGGTGTATATGTATTAGTGCCCCGCAACATGACCAAAGCCGCAGGTTTTTACAACACCATGCTGGAAAGTGATGACCCCGCGCTCATCATCGAGTGTTTAAATGGTTATCGTTTAAAAGAAAAATTGCCCAATAACTTAAGCGAGATTCGCACCCCCTTGGGCATTCCAGAAATCATTCACGAAGGAAGTGATCTTACCATTGTTACCTATGGATCAAATTGCCGAATAGCCCTGGAAGCTGTGGAAGAATTAGAAAAACACGGCGTTTCACTTGAAATAATTGATGTGCAAACCCTTTTACCATTTGATATTAATCATTTTATTGTCGAAAGCATCAAAAAGACCAATCGTGTAATTTTCTTTGACGAGGATGTTCCGGGTGGGGCAAGTGCCTTTATGATGCAACACGTGCTCGAGGGTCAAAACGGCTACCGGTATTTGGATGTCGCACCTAAAACACTTTGTGCCAAAGCACATCGTCCGGCCTACGGAACAGATGGTGACTACTTTAGCAAACCCAGCGCGGACGACCTGATTGAAATGGCCCTGGAAATGGTAAAAGAATAGTTTTGTCACAAGAACGACTACATCCCAATTTGGTAGCTGGCGTTTTGGAAGCGCTAGAAACCATTTTCGGGAAAACCATTTATGCCGATAAGGTAATCGAACGACTTTTGAAAACCAATAAAAAATGGGGCTCAAGGGATCGGGGATTTGTTGCAGAAAACACCTACGAGATGGTTCGTTGGTGGCGTCTTCTATGGGCAATTTACGGAGAAGAGCCGAGTTTAAAGCGAAAAGCCCTGTGGAACTTGTACGGTGTTTTTCGCCTATGGCAAGGAAAAACGCTTCCCGATTGGAACAAGTTTGATGAAATTCGCGATTTCCCAATAAAAGAAAGGTTAAACGCATTACCGAATGACATAGGTTTGCGTCAATCTTATGCCCCATGGTTTAGTGAATTTGCCACGCAGCAACTGGGCGACAAATGGTCTAAAATCGCAGAGGACATGAACACCCCTGCTGATGTGTATTTGCGCGTAAACACACTCAAGGGTACTCGGGATGAGGCTCAGAAAATTTTGGCCAATGAAGGTGTACCTACCCATATTTTTTCGGAGAACGAGGTGGGGCTTCGGCTAGAATCAAGGCTCAACACCTTTAGATTGGAAAGTTTCCACGCCGGATGGTACGAGGTTCAGGATGCAGGCTCACAACTAATCGGTTCATTTTTGGAGGTGCAGCCCGGTATGCGCGTTATTGACGCCTGTGCAGGTGCAGGAGGAAAAACATTACACCTCGCAGCAAATATGGAAAATAAAGGCCAAATTATTGCGATGGATGTGGAAAACTGGAAGCTCAGTGAGCTGAAAAAACGCGCTCGAAGAAATAGAATTTCCAACATAGAAACACGACATATCGAAAGTGCCAAGGTCATAAAGCGGCTTCATGACTCTGCAGATCGGCTTTTACTGGATGCACCTTGCAGTGGCTCCGGCGTAATCCGTCGAAACCCCGACAGCAAATGGAAAATGCAACCCGACCAATTGGAAAGGGTTCAAATTACACAAGCCGAAATTCTCCGTAATTACAGTAAAATGGTGAAACCCGGTGGAAAAATGGTTTACGCCACGTGCAGCATTTTTCCTGCTGAAAATGAAAATCAGGTTGAGCGGTTTTTACAATCTGAAGAAGGTAAAGGCTTCAAACTAGAAGCTGAACGCACCATTTACCCTGGGGATTACAATACCGACGGTTTTTATATGGCAAGAATGATTCGGGATACCGTTTAAATCATGTGTCTGCTCTAAAAAGTCCCTTTCTGCCAAAATCTTCCTTGTCGGTAGATTTTTGAATCCTCACTAACAGCTGGTTAGCTCCGGTTCAAAAACTCCCTAGATTTTGATTGAAATCATCCTTTTTAGAGTGGACT
>JAFIEY010000233.1 GCA_020832345.1 Cryomorphaceae bacterium
TGGTTCGTGTGCGTTATGCTGTTATAATCATCAACACCCCTACGGGGTTGATTATGTGTGTGGTGACTATTATAAAAACGACGACCAAATGGTTTCGGGCTCTCGCAATCTCCACAAAATCCGAAACCCGTTCGTCGCCCACATTGTCAACTGTCCATTGTCAATTTTTCTCGGTCTCACGAAACCTCCACGAAAACCGAAAATAGTTCGGTTTCAAAACGACTCAACGCCTAAACATTCAATACCATTACCCAAAAACGCTCGGTTTCTCGAAACTTCCACGAATACCGAAAACCGTTCGGTCTCAAAAATCATCCTCTCAAAAAAGCCATTTTTAAATAAAAGTGGGAAAACTTATTAACAAAGTGGTATAAAGTGGAACAAAGTGGTATATTTGAACCGTCAAAAAGAAAACCACTTTGCCAAAGTTAAACCTAATAGGAGTACACGAATGCAAGCCGGACGCCAAGTCACGGATTGCACTTCCCGCATCACTCAAACGACAATTACAGCCGTTTTTGAGTGAAGGTTTCGTTATGAAGCGAAGTGTTTTTCAACAGTGCCTCGAACTTTTTCCCATGCAGGAATGGAATGAGGTAATGGATAAACTCAACACCCTGAACCGGTTTGTTAAGAAAAATGCCGACTTCATCCGAATGTACACCGCAGGCGTAAAAACGCTGGAAGTGGACGGAAGTGGGCGACTATTAATCCCTAAGGATTTGGCGCAATATGCAGGCATTGAACAGGAAATTATCCTGAGCGCAACGGGCAGGGTTATAGAAATTTGGGACAAAGTCAAATACGAAAATGCCATCGATGATGCATCCGTTGACTTTGGTGCTTTGGCGGAAGATGTGATGGGACAATTTGGGAGCGATGGACACACCACTATATCATAAGGCGGTTTTATGCCGCGAAGCTGTTGATGGACTTAATATCCACCCCGAAGGAATCTACGTTGACGTAACCTTTGGCGGTGGAGGTCACAGCGCTGAAATGTTGTCCAGACTGGGGCCCAAAGGAAAATTATTTGCATTCGATCAAGACCCCGATGCCCGTGAAAACGCACTTAACGACCCGAGATTTACCCTAATCGCTCAAAACTTTAGGCATCTCAAACGCGCCCTACGACTACACGGCATTAAAAAGGTACACGGCATCCTGGCTGATTTCGGTGTTTCTTCCCACCAGTTCGACGCCGCAGAAAGGGGCTTCTCTTTTCGCTTTGATGCCGATCTGGATATGCGAATGAATCCAGATAACCCGGTGAATGCCGCCACAATACTCGACACTTACGAAGAAATCGAACTTCGCAAAATGTTCAGTCGATACGGTGAGTTGCCCAAATCCGGCCAACTGGCGCGTACCATCGTACAACAACGCGATGAAAAACCGATTAAATCCACCGGTGATTTGCTTGCGATTTTGGAAAAAATGTACGCACCAAAACAACGAAATAGCGCACGTGCTCAAGCTTTTCAAGCACTTAGAATTGAGGTGAACGACGAAATGGGTGCCCTGGCAGAATTCCTCGAACAAGTAGCCGACCAGCTTGAACCCGGCGGAAGATTTGTCTCCATCACCTACCATTCGCTTGAAGACCGGATGGTAAAACACCTCATCCGCAGTGGAAACTTACAGGACGAACCCGAGCGCGATGATTTCGGAAAACGCCTTTTGCCGTTTTTGGCCATTACCAGAAAACCCATTAGCCCCTCGGATGACGAAATTGAAATTAACCCCAGAGCTCGCTCTGCCAAAATGCGGATAGCTGAAAAAATTTGAAAATGGAATCGCAGTCGCCAAAATCACGAAACATTGCCGGAAACATACTCTCCGGAAGTTTTCTGTTGGATGTGCGAATGCGGAAGTATTGGCCCATGATGCTTTACCTCGCACTATTGGCGGGAATTAGTATTTACAGTGGCCACCTGGTGGAAATAAAAATCCACCAAACCCAAAGACTACGCACGGAGATGAAGGAATTGAACAGTCAGTACATAGACACCCGCAGCCGACTAATGAAAGAAAGTGCCCGCTCCAAAGTAGTTTTCCGGGCAGCAGCCTTGGAACTCATTGAAAGCCCCAATCCGCCAAAAAAAATCATCATTGAAAGAAAAGAACTAGATAAAAAGTGAGTGATCCGCGAACACATATCAACCGACGAATCATATTGATTGCTCTGATTCCGCTCCTCATGGGGTTGGGGGTGGTTTTTCGTTTGTTTTTACTCATCTTTATCGATGGCCCGGAAATTCGGTCTCAAGCTGAAAATCTGGTAATCAAAGAAATGCGAATCCCAGCGGATCGTGGCAATATTTACAGCAGTGATCAAAAACTATTGGCCACCAGCATGCCGGTATTCGACGTTCTCATGGATCCTATAAGCGTCACCGATGATAACTGGATTGCCGAAATTGATGCTCTATGTCGAGAACTCAGTCTGGTTTTTGGAACCAAATCCGCACAGGCCTGGAAATCATATCTGACAGCGGCCCGTGAAGATGGAAATCGATATGTGCCCCTGGCAAAAAATGTGAGTTTTACCACTTTAGTCCGTCTAAAGGAAATGCCCGTTTTTAATTTGGGCAAATACCGCGGAGGTCTCATTGCGGAGCAAAAAAATTATCGGAAAATGCCGCTCGATAAAATTGCCGAACGAACAATTGGGTACGACAAGCAAAGTGCCGGAGCCGGATTAGAAGGCGCTTTTGCCGGTGTGCTTTCCGGGCATGATGGCGTAAAAATGATGCAGCGCATCGCACAAGGAAATTACAAACCCCTGCACGATGGCTTTATTTCGCAGCCCCGCGACGGACAAGACATTGTGACTACAATCGATACCAGAATTCAGGATATTACCCACCATGCTCTATTGCGTGCGGTGGAATTTTACGAAGCCGACCACGGAACTGCTGTGGTCATGGAGGTGAAAACGGGCGAGGTGAAAGCCATTGCAAATTTGGGAAGAAACGCCAAAGGGTTTTATTACGAAAAACGAAATTATGCCGTTTGGGAAAGCACCGAACCTGGCTCCACTTTCAAACTTGCAACCATCCTTGCGTTACTCGAAGACGGCAGAGCGGATACCGGAACTTTCGTTGACACCAAAGACGGCAAGTGGGAGATCTACGGACAAACGGTCAGGGACGCCAATGTTTCCAGTGGCGCTGCCGGATACGGACGCATAAGTTTGGCCAAAGCTTTTGCCAAATCATCCAATGTTGGAATTGCCGAATTGGTCAATAAATTATATAAAAATGACCCCGAAGTGTTTGTCGATCGACTGTATAAATTTGGCTTACACAAACAACTTAATACGGAAATTAAAGGCGAGGGAAAACCCTATATCCCCCACCCATCCGATCCCAAATGGTCGGGTATTACCCTGCCCTGGATGGCCTTTGGATACGAAACCAGTTTTACCCCACTACAAATTTTAACCTTGTTTAATGCCGTCGCCAACAACGGCGTTGTGGTAAAACCATATTTTGTTAGGGAGATTCGCGAACACGGCCGAACCATCAAGCGCATTGAACCAACCATTCTCAACGCATCGCTGTGTTCAGAAGCAACACTCAACAAAACACGGGCATTATTGGAAATGGTCATTTCCGAAGGAACAGCGACCAATATCAAGAGCGATAATTACGCAATGGCCGGCAAAACCGGAACCTGTCGGCTGGAATACTGGAAACGCGGTGGGGAAGTAAAATACCAGGCATCCTTTGCCGGATACTTTCCCGCCGAAAACCCAAAATACTCGGTCATTGTGGTCATCAATTCACCCAATCCGCAAAAGGGATATTACGGCAGCAAAGTCGCGGCACCGGTAGCCAAAAACATCGCCGATAACCTCTACACGGAAATCCCAGTAATTCTTCCTTCCGAAAGGGTAAATCCACTGGCATCAACCACGGATTTTGAAAACCTCACCACCCAACTCAATCAAGAAAAACTCCCCAACTTTAAGGGTTTACCCGGATATTCAGTTATAGCACTTTTGGAAAACAACGGCTACAAAACTTCCATTACAGGAAACGGAAGGGTAACGGCACAATACCCCGAACCGGGAAGCCGGGTGCGAGCAGGTGCAACAGTTCAATTGAATTTGCAATAAAACATGAAAATTTTATCCGACATATTATATAAAGCAGGTACCATCGATTTGGCGGGGTTTACCCGTATTGAGATTCACAACATCACTGCTGATTCCCGTGAAGTTACTCAGGGGAGCTGTTTTATTGCGGTAAAAGGCACCCAAACCGATGGTCATAACTTTATTGAGGCCGCAGTATCAAAAGGAGCCCGGGCGGTGATTTGCGAATCCATCCCTGAAAACCGACAAAAAGAAGTCACCTACGTTGCGGTAAAATCCTCGACCAAAGCACTGGGTATTATTGCGGCCAATTTTTTTGACCAGCCCTCCACCAAATTAAACATGGTTGCCATTACCGGAACCAACGGGAAGACCTCCGTGGCGACTATGTTGTACCAACTTTTTGAGGACATGGGCTATCCCAGTGGTTTGATCTCTACCATTGATGTGCGCATTCACAAGCAAAAAATCCCAGCCACACATACCACCCCCGACGCCGTCCAATTGCAGAAATACCTGGCCAACATGGTGGAAGCCGGAGTCTCGTACTGCTTTATGGAAGCCAGTAGTCACGGAATTGAACAGGAACGACTTGTGGGAACCAAATTGGCCGGTGCGGTATTTACCAACCTCAGCCACGACCATTTAGACTATCACAAGACTTTTAAAAACTATTTGCAGGCCAAGCAAAAACTGTTTGATGAATTGCCCAAAACAGCATTTGCACTATACAATGCCGACGATAAAAACGGCATCGTCATGGTGCAAAACACCAAGGCCAAAGTACATAGCTGGTCCTTTCAAAGACCGGCAGATTTTCAAATCAAATTGCTGGAAAACGACATCAATGGTTTGTTTTTAAAATTTGGAGAAACGGAATTCCACAGCATACTCAACGGCGCATTCAATGCAGCCAATTTAGCTGCCGTAGTGGGTGTGGCTTCCCTACTGAACATTTCACGAGAAACCATTTTACGTCATGCCAGTCGGTTGGGGCCCGCTACAGGAAGGTTTGAGAAAATCCCTTTACCCAACGGGGTTACGGCCATTATCGACTATGCCCACACTCCCGATGCTATATACAAGGTACTGAGTGCCATTTCCGAATTCAAAACCCCTGACCAACAGTTGATTGCTGTAGTGGGTTGTGGCGGAAATCGCGATGCTTTCAAGCGACCCTCCATGGGAAATATTGCCGCGACCTTAGCCGACAGATGTGTTTTTACCAGTGACAATCCCCGCTTTGAAGATCCCGATACCATCATCGATGAAATGGAAAAAGGCGTGGAAATCGTACACCGAAAAAAATGCATAAGAATCACGGAACGCAGGCAGGGCATTTCCGCCGCCTTAAAAATGGCAGAAAAAGGTGATATCGTGCTTATTGCCGGAAAAGGCCACGAAACTTATCAGGACATAAAAGGGATCAAACACCCCTTTGACGACCGTGAGGTGATTGAGGAATTTAAACGTCAAATAGAAGAATAATACCATGCTGTACTACCTCTTTGAATATCTAAATACAGAATACCAGATGCCGGGCGCCGGGGTGTTTAAATACATCACCTTTAGAACCTCGATGGCGGTAATTACTTCTTTACTCATTTCCTTGATTTTTGGAAAAAGCATCATCAATTTTATCCAAAAAATGCAGGTAGGTGAGGAAGTTCGCAACCTCGGCCTACAAGGTGAAGCCCAAAAAGCGGGAACCCCAACCATGGGCGGACTCATCATTCTGGGTGCTATTATCATCCCCACTTTGCTTTTTGCGCGATTGGACAATATTTACATAATCCTATTACTAATCACCACCATTTGGACCGGACTAATTGGTTTTTTAGACGATTATATCAAAGTCTTTAAAAAAGACAAAAAAGGGCTAAAGGGAAAATTCAAAGTAATTGGACAGGTTGGATTGGGTGCTATAGTGGGAAGTATGCTGTACTTTCACCCGGATGTCACTATCAAACAAAAAGCATCATCCACAGGAGTCCAACAAGAACAAGTCGCTCAAAACAATCTCCCGGTATTTTTGGATGCCGAAAAATCCACCAAAACCACCATTCCATTTGTAAAAAACAATGAGTTGGATTACAGCACCCCACTGCGTTGGATCAATCCGGCATGGGGACATTTGGGTTGGCTTATTTTCATACCACTGGTAATTTTTATCGTAACCGCGGTTTCAAACGGTGCCAATCTCACGGACGGATTAGATGGTCTGGCCACCGGGGTTTCAGCAGTAAGTGCGCTCACCTTAGGGATTTTCGCCTATGTTTCGGGTAGTGTAGTTTTTGCCGATTATCTCAACATCATGTACATCCCGGAATCGGGAGAAATTACGGTATTTGTAGGCGCCATGGTGGGTGCCTGCGTTGGCTTTCTCTGGTATAACGCCTATCCCGCACAGGTTTTTATGGGCGATACCGGAAGTTTGGCCCTGGGCGGCATCATTGCGGTTTTGGCACTGGCCACGAGAAAAGAATTACTCATACCCATATTATGTGGTGTCTTTTTGGTAGAGAATCTCTCGGTTGTGTTGCAGGTGAGTTATTTCAAATACACCAAGAAAAAATACGGCGAAGGTCGGCGTGTATTTCTCATGGCACCCCTCCACCATCATTACCAGAAAAAGGGCTATCACGAAGCTAAAATTGTCACCCGCATGTGGATTGTCGCCATCATGCTGGCCATACTCACATTTGTAACCCTCAAATTGCGATGAAGGCCAACTGGAAAAATATCGCCATTTTGGGCGCCGGAGAAAGTGGTGTAGGCGCAGCTTTGCTCGCAAATAAACACGGGCTAAATGTTTACCTATCCGACAGCGGCACCATTAAACCCAATTTCGCTTCCGAATTGGCGCAAGCCGGAATTGAAGCAGAATCCGGCGGTCACAATCTTGACAAACTATCGCACGCGGATATCGTGGTGAAGAGCCCCGGAATTCCCGGAAACATTTCTTTGGTAGAAAAGCTCAAATCCATGGGCAAAACCATTATTTCAGAAATTGAGTTCGCCTACCACTTTACCAACGCCACCATTATTGCCATTAGCGGAAGCAATGGAAAAACCACCACAACAGCACTTTGTGGACATGTATTGCAGCGGGGTGGATTGTCGGTCGGTGTGGGCGGAAATATCGGGAAAAGTTTTGCCCGCTTGCTGGCTGAGGAAGAGGAAAAAGACCATTACGTATTGGAAGTTAGTAGCTTTCAATGCGACGACCTAATGGATTTTCACCCCCACATCTGCATCATCACCAACATCAGTCCCGATCACCTCGACCGATACAATTACGAGGTGGAAGCTTATGTAGCTGCAAAATTTAAGTTGCTAAAAAACATGACCCCCAGAGATCATTTCATCTTTTTTGTGGATGATGATTGGACACAAAAAATGATCGATAAATTGAACCCAAAATGCCATCTGCACGGATTTGGGCCACAACGAAAAAAAACATCCAACGCCTGGATAAACGAAGATAAAACAATAACAATAGACATAAACGGAGATACCATGAACATCGAACATCTTGCCCTAAAAGGTCAACACAACGCCAACAACTCAATGGCTTCCTCATTGGCCGCCAGACTACTAAAAGTGCGAAAGGAAAGCATTCGGGATTCCCTGACCAATTTCGACGCCCTGGAGCACCGACTGGAATCTGTGGGCAGCATTCGCGGCGTAAATTTCATCAACGATTCGAAAGCAACCAACGTAAACTCCACCTATTATGCTTTGGAAAGCGTCAGCAAACCCATCATTTGGATTGCCGGTGGCGTTGATAAAGGAAACGACTACACCGAATTGATGCCTTTGGTACAAAACAAAGTAAAAGCCATTGTTTGTCTGGGCCTCGACAACCAAAAACTTCTGGAGGAATTTACCGGGCAAGTTAAAGTCATTACCGAAACCCGCGATATGGAAAGGGCCGTAAAAATGGCATTTTCACTTTCGGAAAAAGGCGACACAGTTTTACTTTCACCAGCCTGCGCAAGTTTCGATCTATTCAACAATTACGAACACCGCGGAGAGGAGTTCAAATATTGGATTCGTCAACTGTAAATTTTCAAACAAAATCAACGGTGAATAACGGGGAGAAAAAAATAAAATTGAGTTTTGACGGAGATCCCGGTATTTGGGCTTTGCTCGCTTTGCTGGTCATCGCGTCATTTCTTTCCGTATATAGTGCCAGTGCGAATTTGGCTTTTGTATATGGAAAAGTTTCCGTTACCTATTGGTTAAAAAAGCACCTGGGGCACTTATTTGTCGGTGCAGTTTTATTGTTTATCGTTCATAAAATTCCCTATAAATTCTTTGGCAGTTTATCGGTTCTGGGCATTATTCTATCCATAATTGGGCTGTTTTTCACTTTGTTCATGGGCACTGAAATAGATGGCGCCAACGCGAATCGTTGGTTGCTACTTCCGGGTGTAAAAGTGAAAATTCAAACCTCCGCTTTTGCGGGTCTGGCCTTGTTGATATACCTCGCCAGGTGCTTGAGTAAAAAACACGCCCACGAGTGGAATCTAAAAAACAGCTGGATCATTTACGTACCAATGGGTTTGGTTTTGGGAATGATTTTTCCCGCCAACTTTTCCACCGCAGCCCTTTTATTCTTCTCTTCCATGATGGTGCTTTTTGTGGGTAAATATCCATTAAAATACATTGGCGCCATGTTGGGCGGCGGCTTGGTGATGGTGCTTTTGTTTGTTGCCACCGTGAGCATTATGCCCAATATGAGCCATCGCATCGACACTTGGAAGTCGAGGATTGAAAGTTTTTTCTCCGGAGAATCTTCTGAAAACTACCAAGTGGAAAAAGCAAAAATGGCCATATCCAGTGGAGGCGTTTTTGGACAAGGACCCGGAAAAAGTGTGCAGAAAAACTTTTTACCGCAATCAACCTCCGATTTTATTTACGCCATCATTGTTGAAGAATACGGGATGGTCGGTGGAATATTAACCATATTTCTGTATTTGTTGCTTTGGGTGCGCATCATCCGAATATCGCTGCGAACACCGAGTTACTTCGGCAGTCTGACCGCCTTTGCCGCAGGTTTTGCTATGATCTTTCAGGCATTTGTCAACATGTCGGTAGCCGTAAACTTATTTCCGGTAACCGGGCAAACCTTACCCCTACTCTCTGCAGGCGGATCGAGCATTTACGTGAGTTGCATCGCCATGGGCATCATTCAAAGTATTTCGCGAAACAACCGCATTAACGAACCTGATGAGGCACAAGAAGAGAATCCAAACGCTGAAATGCAACCGGTCACATGAGTAAGCCATTAAACATATTGATAAGTGGAGGCGGTACCGGAGGGCATATTTTTCCGGCCATTTCCATTGCCGACGAGTTGAAGGCGCGATATAAAGATGCCAAAATCACCTTTGTAGGCTCCAGCGACCGAATGGAAATGCAGCGCGTTCCCGCAGCAGGATACCCCATCATTGGATTGTGGATCAGTGGTATACAGCGCAAATTAAGTGTTCGAAATGTATTGTTCCCCCTAAAAGTAATCAGCAGTCTCATCAAATCATTTTGGATAATTTCCAAATACAAACCGGCCATCGTTATCGGTACCGGCGGTTTTGCCAGTGGGCCTCTACTCTATGTCGCATCTCTTCGCGGCGTTCCAACGGTCATTCAGGAACAAAACTCCTTTCCGGGGATTACCAATAAATTACTCAGCAAAAGGGCGAAAATAATTTGCGTGGCCTACGAGGGGATGGATCGCTGGTTTCCCGCCGATAAAATTATACACACCGGCAACCCCATTCGCCAAAACCTATTGACAAATGACATCTCTACGGAAATGGCCAGAGAAAGTTATGGCCTCCACCCGCAGCGCACCACCATTTTGGTCACCGGAGGCAGTTTAGGGGCAGCCGCCATCAACACATCCATTGATTTATGGATACAAAATCATTTTAACTCAGAGCATGTTCAGGTGATTTGGCAATGCGGGAAACTCTATGCCGAAAAATATTTACCAAAGTATGCCAACCGAGAGGGAATTTGGATAAACCCATTTATTGACGATATGTCCATGGCGTACCGCGCTGCTGATGTGGTCATCGCTCGTGCAGGTGCGGGAACACTTTCGGAACTTTGTGCCACGGGCAAAACCGCCATGCTCATCCCTTCCCCGTGGGTTGCTGAGGACCACCAACGAAAAAACGCAGACAGTCTCGCCCAAAAAGATGCGGCAGTCGTTCTGGACGAAAAAGAGATCCAAGCCTTTCCAGATACCCTGGGCGCGTTATTATCGGATCCCGAACGAAGAAAAACCCTTGCTGAAAATGCTAAAAAACTGGCCAAACCGGAAGCCACCCGCGAAATCGTAAATCATATCGAATCACTTTTGACATGAAAAAATTTCCCGATCATATTTATTTTTTGGGGATTGGCGGCATTGGCATGAGCGCCCTGGCCAGGTATTTTCTCGATCAAGGAAACCAGGTGTACGGTTTTGATCGGTCCCAATCTTCACTTTGTAAAACCCTGGAAAGTGAAGGCGCCAAAATTCAATACGACGAATCGGTGACGGTTTTGGAAAGTATATGGCAAAACGCAGGTGACAACGCCTTGGTCGTGCGTACGCCGGCAGTTCGGTCGGACAACCATTTGCTTCAACATTTTACCCAAAAGGGATTTACCATAAAAAAGCGTTCGGAAATTCTGGGAGAAATCACCCGTTACAAAAGATGCCTGGCGGTTTCCGGCACACATGGCAAAACCACGACCTCCAGCATGCTGGCGCATTTACTTCATTTTGGCAACCGAAAAACCTATGCTTTTTTGGGGGGAATCGCCACCAATTTTGGCGGAAATTACGTGAAGGGAAACGAAGAAACCGTGGTGGTAGAAGCCGACGAATACGACCGTTCATTTCTCACCTTATCACCCAATATAGCCTTGATGACCAACACCGATTCCGATCATTTGGACATTTACGGCGATCCGGATCAAATGCTAAAAACCTTTCGGGAATTTAGCGCAAAAAGCAGAGAGAACGGGATTCTCATCGCCCGACACGGGATTGATGTGCCTGCGGATTTCACCTATGGCGCCGAGGTTGAGGGTGCAGATTATTCGGCACAAAACATAAAAATTATCAACGGCACCTATTGTTTCGACCTATATCATCCGAAGGGCGTCATTCGTGAGGTGAAAATACTTTTACCCGGAAACCACAATGTGGAAAACGCCTGTGGTGCTGCGGCCATTGCGCTATTGGAAGGCATTTCTCCGGAAAACATTCGGGGTGGACTGGCCACCTTCAAAGGCGTAAAACGCCGTTTTGAATACCACTTAAAAACCGAAAAGTTTGTTTACATCGACGATTACGCACATCATCCCAGTGAATTATCGGCATTAATTCAAACCGTAAAATCGCTATATCCCGAAAAAAAACTGGCCATACTATTTCAACCCCACCTGTACAGTCGAACCCGGGATTTTGCCGATGATTTTGCCGCTGTACTGTCAAAAGTACCCAATCTTGGGTTGATGCCCGTGTATCCCGCAAGAGAATTACCCGAAGACGGCATTGAGAGCACGGCTTTGCTCAAAATCATTTCCGGGAATAACAGCATTTTGGTTTCAAAACAAGAAGTAAGAAAATGGATACATGAAGTCCGACCTGAAGTATTGGTAACTGCCGGCGCCGGAGACATTGAATTATTGGTACCCCTTGCGCTGGAAGAAATGAAAAAAATCTCAGATTATGACTAAGTATCGGAAAATATGGGAGTTGATAATCGGGATATCCCTTTTCGTTGGCGTGGTATTTACCGGAGTTAAGGCGCGGGAATACTTCGGAAATTCACTGGTGGAAGATCTATACATTCACATTGAAAATCACCCATTTGCCGCCATTTTACAGGAAGATGATTTGCTGGAAAAAATGGATGAAGTATTGGGTTCCGGCAGTGCAATTCGGACAAAAGAAACTAACATTGGATTGTTGGAAGAAATACTAGATGATTTCCCCCACATCCGTAAAAGTGAAGTATTTTCATCGTTGGCAAAAGAGCTTCACGCGCACGTACGTGTAAGAGTCCCAATTGCAAGGGTTTTTGAAAACAAAAGGTCATTTTACTTGGACGAAAATGGAGCGGAAATGCCCTTGAGTGAACACTACACGGCGCCGGTAATTTTAGTCACGGGAAAGTATCAAACCTGGGAGAGGAGAAATCTCGTGGATTTGATTGAGCGATTGAGTGCGGATTCATTTTTTGCCGACAACATTTCGGGCATAGATGTTTCTGAAAACGGAATTTGCACCTTGTTACCCAAAACCCACCGATTTAACGTGGTATTGGGTTCCGAGGGAAATATAGAGGAAAGACTTTTAAAACTCAAGGCCTTTTGGATGTTTGGCCTACATCGCGAAAAGGTTGAACAATTGGCCAAAATTGATTTGCGGTTTAATCAACAGGTAATCTGTCAATACTAGAGAGGATATGGAAAACAAAATAGGTAAATATGCGGTTGGACTCGATTTGGGTACCACAAAAATCGTCGCCATCATTGGCCGTTTCAACGAGCACGGCAAACTGGAAATCCTCGGTCACGGCAAAGCGCTTTCCCTCGGCATTCATCGCGGGGTAGTCAACAACATTCTTCAAACCGTTGAGTCTATCAAACTTGCCGTTTCGCAAGCCGAAGCCATAGCTGATCTCAAGATTTCTTCGGTTGTAGCGGGAATTGCCGGACAGCACATCCGCAGCTTGCAGCATTCCGACTATGTTACCCGCGAGGACCCAGACAGTGTCATCGATAAAAAAGACATTGTACAACTCATCGAAAACGTGGAGAAATTGTCCATGCTGCCCGGAGAGAAAATCATCCATGTCCTTCCCCAGGAGTACAAAATTGACGGACAAAACGAGGTTAAAGAACCCGTGGGCATGTATGGTGCGCGATTGGAGGCGAATTTCCATATCGTGATCGGTCAACTGGCTTCCATACGCAATATCGATCGCTGTATAAAAAACGCCGGACTCACCGGAAACACCATTACACTTGAACCACTGGCATCGGCTGAGGCGGTATTGAGTCAGGAGGAAAAAGAAGCCGGGGTTGTATTGGTTGACATTGGGGGCGGCACGACGGATGTGGCTATTTTTAAAGACAATATCATCCGCCATACCGCGGTAATTCCATTTGGCGGCAACGTCATCACCAACGACATCAAAGAAGGCTGCTCCATCATCGAAAAGCAAGCCGAGCAACTCAAGGTGCGTTTTGGTTCGGCCTGGCCGGGGGAAAACAAAGAGAACGAAATCGTTTCCATTCCCGGGCTACGCGGACGTGAGGGCAAAGAAATCAGCTTGAAGAAACTCTCGCAAATCATCCACTCCCGCGTGGTTGAAATCATCGACCAGGTATTTATGGAGATAAAAAACTACGGCTACAACGAACCGAGCAAAAAATTGATTGCCGGAATCGTACTTACCGGGGGCGGAGCGCAACTCAAGCACATTCGCCAATTGGTCGAATACGTGACCGGCATGGATACTCGCATAGGGTATTCGGATGAAAATCTTGCCAGCGGATCGCCAAAAGAACTGAGCACCCCAATGTACGCAACGGGCATCGGCTTGCTTTTGGAAGGACTGCGCATTGAAAATGCCAAGGACACACCGCAAAATGAAGAAATACCGGCGGAGGAAACGATTGAAGCATCGGCGGCGGAAAACCCCGAAGAAAACCTTCCGCCTTCTTTAGATGCCGGCGAGGAAAAGGTAAAAGCAAAAGCACGCACCCGGTATTTAGACTGGGTAGTGGACAGCATCAAAAAATTCATCAACGACGACGTAAATTAAAAAAGTAGAGGGATGAGCCAATATAATGAACCCAACGACGCCCTGGATTTTGATCTACCAAAAAATCCACCCGCAGTAATAAAAGTCATCGGTGTAGGTGGCGGTGGCGGAAATGCGGTCAATTTTATGCAAACACTCGGCGTTCGCGGGGTAGATTTTTTTGTTTGCAATACGGATGCCCAAGCGCTTCTCAGCAGTCCAGTGCCCAACAAAATTCAACTGGGAGCAAACCTCACGGAGGGATTGGGCGCCGGTGCTAATCCGGAAATCGGGCGACAGGCTGCGGAAGAATCTGCTGAGGAAATCAGTGAGATATTAAGCAACAACACCAAAATGGTTTTTGTAACCGCTGGAATGGGCGGTGGAACGGGAACCGGAGCTGCTCCCGTTATTGCCCGACTGGCCAAGGAAGCGGGAATTCTTACCGTGGGAATTGCAACCTCACCCTTCGAATTTGAAGGTCGTGCACGACTCAAACAAGCGGAAAACGGCATTGAAGAAATGCGCAAATGCGTTGATTCCCTAATCGTTATCAACAACAACAAACTCCGCGAAGTATATGGAAACCTCGGATTTAAAGCGGGCTTCTCTAAAGCGGATGAGGTAGTTGCCATCGCTGTGCGGGGCATTGCCGAAGTCATTACCCACCAGTACAACATCAACATTGACCTCCGCGACGCCAAAACCGTGCTCAACAACAGCGGAACTGCCATTATGGGCAGCGGGAAAGCCAACGGTCAAAACCGAGCCAAAGAGGCCATCATCAACGCCCTGGATTCTCCCCTACTCAACGACAACCACATCCGTGGGGCTAAGAACGTTTTATTGCTCATCGTATCCGGTCAGGAGGAAATCACCATCGACGAAATTGGAGAAATCAACGATTATATCCAGCAACAAGCCGGCGGTTCAGCCGACATCATTATGGGTGTGGGCGAAGAAGAAAACCTCGGAAATGAAATATCCGTAACCGTTATTGCAACCGGATTTAGCACGGATAAACAAGACATGGTAAATGTTCACAAAGCCAAGCGCATTGTGCATACATTATCGGAGGAACAAGAGGTGAGTAAAAATCTCTTTGAAAAACCCCTGGCGGAAGAAAGGCCTACGATTGAGGAAAAACCAAAATCAAAACCGCAAATCGACCTGTTCTCACATGCGGATCAGCCCATGGATAAACCGTCTGAGCCGGAATCTAAAATAGATACCGCACCGGAAGATAGCCACTCCGAAGAAAAAGAAGAAGGGGTTGTTATGCGGTTTCACTTAGGCGAAGAAGACGAAAGCCTTCCATTCTCCATTGATGACATCACGGAGGAGGAAACGGAAACAGATGATACAGAAAATGAAGTTTTTTCAGAGCATCCCATTGAAAAAGAAGAAGAAATAAATTCACCCGAAAGGAAGTTTGTAGATAAAAGCCCCTCCCGGGAAGAGGAGTCTGAGGAAAAAGAAAACCCGCAGATTCGGTACAACCTGGCCGAATATATGGAGTTGGAAAACAGCTTAACCAAGTCCAAACCCGCGGTAGAAGAAGACAAGCCGAAGCCCGAGGAGGATGGTATGAAATTGCAGGTGCGAGAAGAACCGGAGCCCGAAAAGAAAATGGCGCCTCCACAGAGCGATCCATTTGATGCGCCCATTTCGCACATTCAGCAACGCAACGACCAACGAAAGGAACAACTAAAAGCCTTTAACCACCGGTTTAAAAACGTACACCAATACGTAGATGAGCTATCGAATGTACCGGCCTATAAACGACAAGGACTGGAATTACCCGACGAAAAACCCAGTCAGAAACAAAGCTTTGGTCGAATGCAATTGCGCGATGATGAAGAGGGGCCGAGTTTACGGGGGAATAATTCCTTTTTACATGATAATGTAGATTAGAAAAAATGAATCCTCACCGAAAATGATGATTTTGGCAGAAAGGGGCTTTTCTGATTAGATTCAAAAATTGATGTTATAACAGAATATAGCGGAGGAAATCCTATTTTACCTATTGAATTAGAATTCGTTTGGATACAGTTGCACCGGATTCTACATTTTCAATGCTCAAAATATAATTTCCCGCTGAAAACCGCGAAGCATCAATTTCAATGGAGGCACTCGTTTCTTTTTCAATTAGGCAAACCCCTTGGAGGCTATAAACCCGAATTTTATAGTCTTTCCCCTCCATATTTGGAATAACCTCAAAAATGCCGTTATTAGGATTTGGGATCACCTTAAAATCAAATCTTTTATTCTCAAACACTTCGGTTGAAATAATATCGCAATCGATGGACTGAAGAACAATTGTAGAATGATCCAAGGTGAAAAAACCACATTTATTTTGAAATGTATTGCTATCGGAACCTTCAAGAATGGTGATGATGAAGTCCCCATTCATGGGCAGGGGGTTTAATAACTCTAACGTGATATGTTTGGTATATTCAAATGAATCACAATGTTTTTCAATACCAATTATGGGTAAATAATTAGAATCTGGCCCCAATAACTGAAACTCTGAACCATCCGAAGAAATTGAATTACAAAAAATATTTTGGTCGAAAAAGACATCTACCTTTGTACTCAAACATTCATATTCGATAGTGGGAAGTAGAATACCAGCCGTCGAAGAATCTGTAGGGTTGTAAATTGTATCAGCATTTGGAACAAGACTGGGCGCATTCGTAATGTTTAGAAAATCTTCGGGGAATGTATCTGCAGCATGAACTGAAGCATCAAAATAGGGACCTTTTGACGCCCGCTCACTACAATTACCACTTACATTTAACAATAATGTTTTAACGCTTGAGCCTATATATGCGGTAAAATTTCCCGAAGGATGAAGTCTATAATTTTTGACCCTAACGGAGTAAAAATACATCCCCGGCAATGCACTTGTCTTAAAATTAATAATTCCATCGTCATTTAATTCCACACTCCCGGTATCCGTATCAAAGGGATGAGAAAGGGAATATCCGGGTGCAAAAGGATGCGAGGTTGGATTTGGCGAACAATTACCAAATTTCACATTTTCAAAATGATAACTCAACGAATCTCCATCTGGATCTATAGCATTATAGTTTAGTGATACATCCTGAAAATGGCAAACATTAACCGGAACTTTAGTTTCCAAAAATTTTGGCGAAGAATTTATAGCGAAATTATTATTGTATAATATAAATGCGGATAATTGAATCAATGGACTACCTCCCGACAAATTTGCAATGTTTGCAATTGAAGGTGTGCAACAAGGTATATTTGTCATAAAATAAAAATCCAAACAATACCCAGCTAAGGTAATCACATTTTCGTAATAATGGACAAATATTTTTGCGTGCCCAGGGTATGTAGAATCGACACATTCATCACTGTTTTCATAAGGCACTCCACCCTGAGGTGAAACTCTATATACATATTGATTTAAATCATTTGGAAAACAAGAACTATAAATGCAAACCCTTATTGCGCTATCAGGGCCAAAAGTAGTGAATTTCGTAGTGGTGTAAACTTTCAAACGAACCAAAAACTGATGATCTATTTGCGTAGAATCCCCGATATACTCATAAGTCAGCTCACCCCCTATAAGATGCTCAGCCTTACTATTATTGCTCAACGTAAAAAGCATAATCAAAACAGCAACAAATACATGATTCCTCATAATTTACTTGGTTTTATAAAGTCATTGATATAATCATCACGCAAAAGTAAATCTCAAGAAGAAACTTTCAACAAATAAAAAAGCTTTTTTTACCGCAAAAAAGTCCACATCACCAAAGCGAATCACTCCTCTTTTAATTCGTTTCGAGGGTTTCACTAAAATTTAAAATTAAGGGAAAATCCCAAAAAAGTTATGTAATTTCGCGTATTGTTTAATTATTACCATAATAACTCCGCCCATGTCGTTAGAAAATAAAATTACCACTGCCCTAAAAGACGCAATGCGCGCAAAAGACACCAATGCACTCAACGCCCTTCGCGCCATAAAAAGCGCCATACTTTTGGCCAAAACAGAAAAAGCTGGAACAACTTTAGACGAGAAAACTGAAATAGCGTTGCTGCAAAAACTCCACAAACAAAGAATGGAGTCTGCGGAAATCTACCATCAGCAAAATCGGCCTGAACTCGCGGCGGAGGAAGAGTCTCAAATGCGTATTATCGAACAATTCCTTCCGGAGCCGTTATCGGAAGAAGAACTCACCGCCATGCTCAAAGAAATCATCGAACAAACCGGCGCCTCCTCCCCTGCCGATATGGGCAAGGTGATGGGATTGGCCAACGCAAAAGCCGCCGGCAGAGCAACGGGCAAAGAGATTTCCGCAAAGGTTCGTGAACTTTTAAGTTCCTAGCCTGCTGTAGATTTATGGAATCTCTCGAATATTTGAGTCTGCTCTAAAAAGGAAATAATTTTGGCGTTTAGTCATGCCAAACTTTACGAACTATTGAACCAAATGCAAAATGGAAACAATAAGAATATTAATAATAATGCTATTTCCTTTCGCAGAAGTATCCTTTTCTGAGCCACATAATTTAAAGTATAATGTTGAATATGTAAGCGTAGATGAAAATGGAACAGATACCATTAAAATCCTTTTCACCAAAGACTCTCTTTTCTTCTCTGAAAAATTTTTCTGGAATGGTAAACATATAACTTATGGCGTATGGTCTTTGGTTGATACGAGCAAGTTGGTGATAAACACCAGATGGAAGCCTAGGGAAGAGACAAATTGTGATTGTTTAGATTTTCACCATATTGCAACACCAAGTTTAGTTTATAAAAATCTGATTGTAAATTTAGTTGATGGAGGC
Source organism: Cryomorphaceae bacterium (assembly GCA_020832345.1). Taxonomy (GTDB): domain Bacteria; phylum Bacteroidota; class Bacteroidia; order Flavobacteriales; family Schleiferiaceae; genus CSBr16-58. The sequence goes on from JAFIEY010000233.1 coordinate 18,739, forward strand.
TTGGAGATTACATTCGAGAATAATAAAAAAAGATTTTTTGTTGAAACGAGCTCAGTTTCCATAAGGATGAAAAATCTTGTTGAGTATTATGAAAAACTGTAGATACAAGCTAGGATGTTCATTTTGATAGCCTCTCAAAAAATCTCTACCTTTACCCTATCATGCTAAAATCATGAACCATCTCTACCCTTCTAATTTTTATTTTCACGACATAAAACCCTGCGAAGCCGCAGTGCTTGTGCGAACAAAACCATTACTACAGCAAGCTTATAGGAGTAATAATCGAGTCTGCTCTAAAAAGTCCCTTTCTGCCAAAATCTTCCTTGTCGGTATATTTTTGAATCCTCACTAACAGCTGGTTAGCTCCGGTTCAAAAATCCCCTCCGCGTCGATTTTGATTGAAATCATCCTTTTTAGAGTGGACT
>JAFIEY010000237.1 GCA_020832345.1 Cryomorphaceae bacterium
GCTCCGGTGAGGACATTAATTTGAGCTTCTTGGCAAATGGTAAGATCTAAAGTAGAATTTGACAATGGGGAATTGCCACCACCAAAACCTAAAGGTGCATTGGTATTACATCCGAAATTTGCCCCAACGATGGTAACTGAACTCCCAAAAAACTTCTCGTTAAAATTCAAATCTTCAACACCTTCATTAAAGGTGCCCGTGGATGAATTGATGTCGCTAATACTTCCAATTAAGGAATTATAACAACACTACTCACCACATTGCTCAAGGTTTAAGTAATACTCTCCAGCAGTAGAACTATTATTTTCAATGCGCAACCAGTATGTGCCTTCGCTTAAGGTAATGTTTGAGATTTCAGAATATGTGCTAGAAGACGATTTATTGTTATTGTATCCTATTACAGTAGAGCCATCTTGATCAATTAAAAATATTTGCGTGCTGCCTACCTGTTGATTACCCGGCACGGGTTCGGTAGATATATTTACCTTCATTCCAAATGGAACTTCAAAATATACCCAATCTACATCACATTGCCATGAGGATGGGTTACTTGGATGGCCTGTTTTGACTGCATGAAGTCCGCGGAGCTGAGGAATGCCAAATTTTAACTCTTGGGCGCTGCCGATTACATTATCCGGTTCGTAGATGTCAATGAATTCGTTTTGATGGTGCGGTGGGTGTTTATACTTTAGCCATTGACTCCCTCCTGCAAATTCTCTCATCACCGCAATCTGATGAAGCGCAAAGAACTGCATATTATCAGGATCAACATAAGTCATGTAATTGTAAACATTGGGTTGCCAAACTACATTGTCATTATCCGTACGTGTGCCAGTATACTCCCATATACCAGGAGAAGTTTGAGCAATTTCTGAACTTTCCATAAGTGGGTCAGCTGCAGTGCCACATAAAAAATCACCTTTGGTTGAACATCTCGGTTTACCTGAAGTGCCGTTCCAAATACCACACGGGAAATTGGTTTTTGTTCGTGAGACATATTCCTGTGCACAGGGAGAAGCATCGTGATTAGGTATGTTAGAGCCAGCTGGAGAATGATATGTATGTAGTAACCCCAGCGAATGAGCGACCTCATGAACAATAGCACTGTTTAAATGACCACCATCCGCAGTTCTTATAATAACACTTCTTTCTATTGATTCATATAATGAAATAGATGCAGGAGGAGCCCAAAGTTGATCTTCAACAGCATAAGCAGGGGGAGAAGCATACCCCCATGCTCCGCTCAGAGTGTTGATGTAGTGTATATTAATAGAATGAGCTGAGTTGTTTGCTGCTATTAGATTTAGTCGTGTTCCCTCATCAGGATTATCTTTAAATAAGGTGTTGTTTACATGGCCAATATCACAGGCTATATAAAACTGGATTCTCGTATGCCCACTTGCCTGTCCAAGGGGAAGCGGAATTTGAGATGCGTTAAATCTATTATTAAGATATCGGATAGATTCCTCTACTTCTGCTTCTGAAATACCGCCATTGCCGTTATTTTCGTGATAAATCCAAGCTTTTACAGGAATCCAAACCTCAGTTAAATTGTCAAAACCTCCCTCAATACTGCTTTGGGATGTGGAATACTCTGGCATTGGGTCATTGTATCCCATTTCATCAATTATGCTATCGAGATACTCGTTATTACCATACCAAGGATAATTTGTATAAACCGCTGAGTCAGGAGGTAGGTCGAAAAGGCAAAATTGTCCTTTTAACTGGATTGCATGACTTAAGAAGGCAAGCAAAAAAATTGCGTAGATTTTTTTCATGGATTTAAGGTATTTAATTGATTAACAAATTTCAGTGACTAAAACAAATGACTTATTGAAGAGGGAATTGGAATTAGGTTACAATGATATGTTTCGGAAGAATCACGCCCAACTATAACTGAAAAATTATCTTCATCGTTCCAATAAAATCCAAGATAGTTTCCATTCCAATAGATCTTTTTTGCTGAACACCCTGAACCAGACTGGGGAAAGTGTGGATAAACAATGATGGTATCGCATGTATTGCCAAAACAAGCGTAAAAAACAAATGAAGAATCATGTTTAAAGCTGCTGGTTTCCCGAAGACTTGTCAACCCATCCTTAAAACGAAAAATATGGCCATATTTATCATTGCGCGAAAAGTATCCTATATCACTACTTTTTTCATGATAAGCAAAATAATCATCAGGATTAGCAACTGGATTAGGAGGTAAACTCCATGGAAGCAAGTTATTATCATTATCATCAGCAAGAAAGAAGGATAGTCTCCAGGCCATAGTAAGTGGAGGAAACAAAGGATCATCATCCAAATTTTCTTCTTTTGAGCAATTATTTAACGTCATTGTCAATAATATCAATGCAGAAAAAAACAATATATAATTTTTCATAAAATGCAAAATTTAATGTTAATCAAACTAGTTATTTTACAAATATACGTAAAAAAACTTGGTGTTAATACTTGCAAAAGTGATATTAAAATTTCCCTATTAACCCACATTGCAGCATTTGGACAAACTTTTCAACAAAACGGTACTTTTTCGCTGTTAGTAAGTGGGTTTTAGCAACATGTCATTTTATTTAATTGTTGGTTTGC
>JAFIEY010000238.1 GCA_020832345.1 Cryomorphaceae bacterium
TTGTATGTGCTGGCGAATGTGTATATTCGTCGTGGCATTGGAATGATAGATTTGCATATTATTTATTGTTTGTGGTTAAACAAAAGTAATCAACATTTCTATCTTCCAGCCCTTGCAGCTTCGTTCCGGCTACGCCTCCACGACGCTGCAAGGGCTGGAAGATGCCATCAACAACGTTGTGAAACTAAACAATTAGTTATGCGGGAATGCGAACCAATAATGGCGCTAAAAATCAACAATTGTCATATTCAACTGATGGGGTAAATTTTTCATCCTATGGTATTCAAAATTTTGTTCTTGAGCCTGATACGGATTGGAAACGCTTCGAAATAGACCTCAAAACTGTTCCCGCTCTAGCTAATATTCCCATGGCCTATTTTAGAATTACTTTTACCGACGGTAACACCGGTGAATCGGGGAATAATCGTTTTGATAACATTATTGTGGAGGGTCGTAAACTGTCTGAGTAATTCAAGTTCTTGCAAATGCATGTTTTATTAATCATATTGGCGACTTTTATATGGAGTTCGCCACCAAAGCTCAAGCCCTTAGGTTATATCAATATTGAAGTTCCAGAACCTTCGGATATTGCGGTTAATCCACTGAAAGACAATAGTTATTTCGTGGTAAGTGACGACGGGTATTTATTTGAAATGAATGAGAATGGCAAGATTACCCGCAAGGCAGATTTTTACGGAAATGATTGTGAAGGCGTTCATGCTGATTCAAATTATGTTTATGTGGTGGAGGAGTTTACACGCAAAATCAGGGTTTTTGACATTCATACTTTTAAATTGGAGCGCACATTGGTTTTTCCGTATAGCGGAGGAAGGAATAAAGGATATGAGTCGCTCACCTACAATCCGGTGAGAAAGGTTTTTGTGATGTTGACGGAAAAGGATCCGATTTATTTATTGGAATTGGACGAGAACCTGCGCTTAATTAACGAGCATTATATGGAAGGGATTGCGGGGGATATTTCTGCAGCAACATTTTACGATAATCACATTTGGCTGCTCAGCGATGAAGATATGCATGTTATCAAACTCAATCCTCAAACTTATGAGGAGGTTGGACGCTGGTATATCCCGGTGATTAATCCCGAAGGTATTTGTTTTGACAATGGTCAAATGCTTATCGTTTCTGATGATATGGAGCGACTGTACCGATTTCCCATTCCTCAATAATTTATTGCTTTGAGACTATTTTGCAAGCTGCTTTTAAAACATTTTTCCAACTCCGGAAGAAATATTTCAGCCAAGCGTTTGTCCCTTTTTGCGCTGGGATTCACTCTATTTTCATTTTCATCGTATGCCCAACTTACGCTGAATGATGGGCGACACGTCATGGAGATTTCGGGGGGTGTGTCATCTTATTATAATTACCGGGTTTTGAAGCCTGATGCGCTCAATCAAAATCGAAATAAAGATCGATTTCGTTTGCGTGATGCGCAAATTCAAATTGAGGGTCGGATTGGGAATTTATACGAATACGAATTGCAGGTTGACTTTGTGGATTTGGCATCTTTTGCCACCGGAGAAATTGATCCGGAAAATCCCGGGCTTATGGATGCGTATGTGCGCTACAAGGGTTTGGGGTTTGTGGATGTTCAATTTGGTTACGGCAAGCTCACTTATTCCCGAAGTTCGATGGTTCCATTCACGCAAACGCCTTACTGGCAGCGTGCACAAATTGTACGGGGAGACATTTTTAGTCGCCGGGATGTGGGGCTTACCTTAATGAAAAACTTTTGGCGACAGCGGGTGAATATGTCTGCCGGAGTTTATACCGGTTTGGGCGAAATTACTTTGCGTGGAGATAATGATGCAAGTGGAGGTTTGGAGTATGTTGGTCGGGTTGATGTGGCTTATCCGTCGAGGTTTCGCTATCGGGACATTGACACCAGGGTGACGCCAATTCCTATGTTTGCCCTGGGTGTAAATGCACGTTATACCGAAAAGAATTTGCCGGAGGGAGGTAGTTTTCCCACTTTTTCAACCGGAGAATACGGTTTGAAGGTAATCAATGGTGAACGATATGTATATGGTTTAGACGCAGCTTTTCAATACATGGGTTTTTCTGCACAATTTGAAATTCACCAACTTTTTGCCCGACCACAACTCGAAAACGATCCGCTGTTTCGTGGATTGCCGGTAGAAATTCATGAAGGTTTTGTGCGAGCGGGAGGGTATTTTGGTCAGGTAAATTATTTCTCCAAAAAATTCAAAACCATTTTATCGGGTCGTTTTGAGGAGTTAAATCTAACCGATCTCGAACAGGGAGCTTCTCAACGGTTGTCCATAGCAGTGGCATACCAAATACGCGGTTTCGACTCGATGATTAAGTTTCAGTACTTCTCCATTCTGTCAGAGGAAACACTGGTAGATCCGCTGCGTTGGAAGGAGCAGTTTAGAATAGGGTGGCAGTTGAACTTCAAATAATTTTCAAAATCCGAAATACTTTTGGGCGACGGGAAACCTAGCGCCAGCAAGGGAAATTTCACACGCAACAATGGACGATGCTTTTCGCAGATTCACTCGCGAAAGTCAGCGTCCACTGCTGTTATTAGGTGAATCAAAGCGAAAAAGCTCGCAAGTATGGTATATGAGTCCACTCCAAAAAGTCCCCTTCTGCCAAAATTTTTATTAACAGCTGGTTAGCTCCGTTTCAAAAATCCCCACCGCGTCGATTTTGATTGAAATCATCCCTTTTGGAGCGACTCAGGTATTAAATATGCAGCGCTCGATTAGCGGTTGCGGCAAGGGCGGCTTCTTTTACCGCTTCTGAATAGGTGGGGTGGGCGTGGCTCATTCGGGCGATGTCTTCTGCGGAGGCGCGGAATTCCATCGCAACGACGGCTTCTGCAATGAGATCGGCGGCACGAGCGCCGATCATTTGGGCACCCAATATTTCGTCGGTTTTGGCGTCAACGATGATTTTTACCATTCCAGCAATATCGCCACTTGCGCGAGATCTTCCCAAGGCACGCATAGGGAAGGAACCTACGCGGATGTCTCTGCCTTCTGCTTTGAGCGCTTCTTCACCTTTGCCAACGGAGGCAACTTCAGGCCAGGTGTAAACGACGTTGGGAATTAGGTTGTGGTCGATGTGGGGTTTTTCGCCGTTGATGATTTCGGCGACATAAACGCCTTCTTCCTCGGCTTTGTGGGCGAGCATGGCGCCGCGAACTACGTCGCCAATGGCGTAAATGTGGGATTTTTTGGTGCGGTTGTGGTCGTCAACTTCAACCTGACCGCGATCGTTGGTGGTCAGTCCGGCAGCTGCTAAATTTAATCCGTCAGTATATGCCCTGCGTCCGATGCTTACCAAACAAATATCGCCTTCTAACTTTACTTCAGCTCCCTTTTTGTCTTCGGCGATAATGGTTATATTTTTTCCTTTTCGTTCTACCGCGGTAACTTTGGTAGAGAGATGGAATTTCACTCCAAGCTTTTTCATGGATTTAAGCAACTCCTTGCTGATGTCTTTATCAAAAGACGGTACAATGCCGTCGAGGAATTCTACCACGCTAACTTTAGCGCCTAAACGCGCATAAACTGAACCGAGTTCAACACCGATTACCCCCCCGCCAATAACGATCATGTGTTTTGGAATTTCCTGAAGTTCAAGGGCCTCGGTGGATGTGATAATGCGCTCCTTGTCGAGTTTGATAAAGGGAAGGCTGCTGGGTTTACTTCCGGTCGCAATCACGATGTTTTTACCTTTGATGACTTCTTCCTTTTCACCGGAAATCTTTACGGTGTGGTCGTCCTCAAAAGATCCCAATCCGTGATAAACGTCAATTTTGTTTTTATCCATCAAGTATTTGATGCCATCCACCGTTTGGCTAACAACTTTTGCTTTGCGCTCAATCATTTTCTTGAGGTCGGCTTTGGGTGTACCTACATCGATGCCGTGATCAGCAAATTCGTGAGTCGCACTGTGAAAGTGATGCGATGAGTCGAGGAGTGCTTTTGACGGAATACAGCCTACATTGAGACAAGTACCACCAAGGGCGTTATATTTTTCGATGAGTGCGGTTTTCATTCCGAGTTGGGCAGCGCGAATGGCGCAAACGTATCCGCCGGGTCCGGATCCTATGACGACGAGGTCGTATTCTGTCATGACAAAGTATTTTAGTTAAAACGAGGCACAAAAGTACAATTGAGGCGGGGACTATTGGGTAAAATTTGGGGGATAGAATGTTGAATTTAGCAAAATGATTATGTCGAAACCCAACGGGTAAAATCATCGACTGATCTTCTTTCCCGTGGAGGTAGTGGAATGTCTTTTGGCACACCTAAAAATAAAAACCCCAAAAGTCGATCTTCATCCGCTAAACTGAAGTAATTGGCAAAGGCATCAAAAAATTGATGTCCTCCGGTACTCCAATATCCTCCGGCACCGGAATGGGCTGCCACCAACATCATATTTTGAACCGCACAGGCCACGGAACAGATTTCTTCAAATTCCGGAATGATGGGATTTCGTTTCATACCAACGGCTATAATGTGGGAGCACTGTAATGGCTTGGTCAACATTTTGTCGTACTGAATCTGTGAAAAGGTGCCATTGCTTTGCGAATGATTGCGATACGCCTCAGCCCAGGCCCGGGCGAATGTGCTTTTCCCGTCACCAGAAAATACGGTAAACCGCCAGGGTTCTGTAATTTTATGTGTCGGGGCAAATCGTGCACTCTCCAACATTTTTTCTATGGTAGCCGCCGGTATTTCCGCTCCGGTAAATAGTGGAGGGTAGGTGCTGCGGCGTTCGGTTATCATTTTTAATACATCCATAAACTGATCACTTTGGTTCTCCATATCGCGCACCACGCAAACCCATACTGACAAGGTATAAAAACATAAAAATGGCGATAAAAATGGCCATACGAACGGGGAAATTGCCCACTCTGCTGTGGTAAGTTTCAACCTTGCTAACTTGTGTTTGTGCTGACATGCTGCTCTCTATTTCTTTACCGCGCCAATCTACACCCTTATTGTGGAGGTTGTCGGACCATATCACCGGCTCCCTGCGTTCCCTTGCCTGAACTGCGGCCAAACGAAAGACCATTTTGTCCGGCATCCACGTGTGCCAAGGAAATGCGGGCGCGTAAGTTTTTTCCGCTTCTTCGTCCCCGGCGTTTAAAATGATTTCTTTCATTTCGCCTTCACTGGGCTTGGTGAGTTTGTTGCCCAATGCATTTATTCCCCAACCAAAAAAAATAAGAAGTAAAATGCTTTGTCCGATGAGGGGTTTAATTTGTCTGTGTTCCAAATATTTTCGTACAATGTAAAATGCCAAAAGGTTAAAAAACCAAATCCAACAACTTCCCCCCAATACCCCAAGGATACTGTACCATTGTACATTTGGCAAAAGGTTGCCCAGGGTAAGAAAAGGGAATCCTATTTGAATTTGCATCCATTCTACGAGAATCCAGAAAAATGGCAAGCCAAATAGTGCGCGTTGTAAACCCAGTCGCGGACGAATAAGCCACGGCAATACCAGCACGATGATCAGGGAAGTAATGCCCAATAATACATTGCCCATTAAAGTGAACTTGCCAACTTTAAAAATCCAAAAAAGGGAAATCAGGTGCCAAAGCGTTATGAGAACAGATGCGTGTAAAAACCATTGAAGCACTCGTCTTTTTTCACTTGCATAAAGCATGGTAAATAAAAATGGCACAAAAGCAATAAAAATGAGTGGAAACCACAAATAATGTGCTGCCAAAATAATGGCAGTTGAAATAAAAGTGTTGCGCATTACAGTAAGGTATTCTTACCGCCAAAGGTAGCGCTCAAAGAGAAAATATTAGAGTACATGGCAACTCCCTGGCTGCCGATGTCGGTGAGGGCGTAACTCACTCTCAATCCCCGATAGTTGAAACCCAATCCCATAGAGGGCATCCAGGCGGTGCGAATTTGGTTGTTGAATTCAAGTTCTCGTTGAAATTCTCCGGCACCCATGCGCAAAAACACAAATTCACGAAAACCAAACTCTAAACCCGCTGATGGATACATACTAATGCCCGACGCACCGGATACGAGCGCATTCCGTTCTCCGTCGAAGGTAAAGCCTGCATTGATTTCGGTGAGTAAAGAAAAATCCTCATTGAAGTTGAAAATCCGTCCCACACCCATAATGAATTTGGGTAGGGAGATCTCATTGTTATTGTCGGGCATTTCGTTTCCGGTTTGCTGGAAAACTTCGGCCAATTCATCGTCTATGCGGATGTCCCAGGCGGTAAAAGTTGAGGTTACATCCCGGGCAACTGCACCAAAACGCCAATCTCCGGAACGGTATTGCATGCCCAAATCAAAACCAAAACCATAACCTTTTGCAAACCGACCTAAGGATCGATACAGCATTTTAACATTGGCACCATAACTAAGTCCTTCTATCTTTTCTGATTGGGTTGCATAGGAAAACATAAAGGCGTAATCGGCGGCAGAAAAGCGTTGGATTCTATCGTAGTCAACATTTCCGTCGGCATCTTGAAGTAAGGAGGTGTCCATGATATCGTCCACACCAAACCGGATAAAAGAAAACCCCACCGTAGAAGTTTTATCAACTGGCAGGGCGATGGCGGCGTAATCAAAGTTTGCGATGCTCCCAAAGTACTCGGCGTGCATGAGCGAGGCGTCGGCGTTGGTCGTCATTCCCGCCAGACCTGCGGGATTCCAGTACCCGGCATCTGCACCGGAAACAGAAGATATTACGGATTTTCCCATCGCCAAAGCCCTTGCATCAACCCCGATTTCCAAAAATTCGTTGGCGTATTTCCGGGCTACTTGTCCCTTCAATGTTTCTCCGGTAACCATTAAAACCAAGGTGCAAACAAGGAGACGATGTGAAAAATGCATAAGCGGAAAAAATGTAAGCGATTTAAAATACTTAACGCAAATTATCCTTTTTATTGCTTTATGACGAAAGGATTAATTTGATAACAATAACAAAACAAAAAAACGGAAGTTTTCTGATATTCGTACCGATATTTGCAAAAATTTTTACACATGATGCGAATGATATCTGCGAAAGCACTTTTTACAGGTTTTATCTTACTGATTTTCACACAAAGTACGCAAGCGCAAATGACCATTGCCGCGGCCAGAAATTTGGGGGTAAACAACACGGTTACTGTTAAAGGTATCGTAACGGCGGATTCTACTTTATATCCGGCCAATGGGGTCACACTCTATTTTCAGGACAATACGGCGGGTCTATCGGCCTATAATGCCGGAACACTTCTGAGTAATGTGCGTCAGGGAGACAGTATTGAAATTACCGGTGAACTCTCCCAATTCAACCAATTATTGCAGATTAGTCCGGTTAGTTCGGTGACCATTCTGAACAGTGGAAATCCGTTGCCTACACCTATTAATGTAAGTTTGACCAACGGTTGGGTTGCTCAGTACGAATGCATGTTGGTGCAAACCAATGGCGTTACCATCAATGCTTCGGGAACTTTTTCCGGTAATACCAATTATAACATCACCGACGGGACAAATTCCCGTGAAATTCGCATCAATACGCTGACGCCGATAGTGGGCACTCCGGTTCCGGGGTCGCTCGTAAATATTACTGGGATTATGAGCCGCTTTATTGGAACTTATCAACTTCTTCCCAGATACCTGAGCGATATTAGCGCCGGTGCAGGACCGCAAATTATGTCCGATATTTTTCAAGACAATATCACTACCTCTAGTTTTGATCTTTCCTTTGAAACGCAGGATCCGGGTACTACCATCTTTTATTACGGCACCAATGCGTTGATGAACCAACCGCCAATTATCAACACAAACCTCACGACAAACCACAGCGAAAGTCTTATTGGTTTGCAGTCGGGCAGATTTTACTACGTACGGGCTGCCTCCGTGGATGCTCAGGGAGACACCAGTTTTTCAGCCATGCGTGTATTCTCTACACAATCGCTTTCCTCCGGTGAAATGAAAGCGTATTTCATCACCGAACCGGACACATCTGTTGCTCGCTTTGGCAATGCCGTCCATACGGGTATGTCCATCATCGATACGCTAATTGCCTTGATAGATAATGCGCAAAACACCGTGGATGTTGCCATTTACAATTGGAATCACAACAACATCCCCGATTTGGGATCAGCGCTGAACGCCGCAGCCAGTCGCGGGGTTCGAGTTCGTTTTATTACGGATGCATCAACCGCAACACTCGGAATGAACACACTTTCATCCTCAGTTCCTACTTTGCAAAGTCCCATCGGAGCGGCCTACGGAATTATGCACAATAAGTTTGTGGTCATCGATGCAGAATCCGGAGATCCCAATCGTCCACTCATTTGGACGGGTTCTACCAACTTCACTTTGGGGCAGCTCACCACTGATCCCAATAATGTTGTGGTGATACAAGACCAGGCACTTGCGAGGGCTTTTCAATTGGAATTTCAGGAAATGTGGGGTTCAAGCGGTTCACTTCCGAATAGCATGAACAGTAAATTTGGTCCGGATAAAAGCGATAATACACCGCATTTGTTTAATGTCGCCGGAAAAAGGGTTGAGCTGTATTTTAGTCCGACCGACAATGTAGAAGCCAATATCATTAATGCCATAGAATCTGCTGATCAGGATATTGAGGTAGCAACCATGTTAATGACGCGAACCACTTTTGCAAATGTTTTGGCCGACAAGCACGATGACGGTATTTATACAGCCGTTGTTTTAAACGACAACACCACTACAGGTTCTGCACCGGCCTGGACAATTTTGTCCAATAATTTGCCGGCCAGTCGTTTGTTTCTCAATAATCAATCCTACATCATGCACCATAAATATGTTATTGTCGATCAGAGTGCGCCCAATAGCGATCCATTGGTGGTGACTGGTTCGCACAACTGGTCCAATGCGGCCAATCAGCGAAACGATGAAAATACGTTAATCATTTACGATGAGGTAATGGCGAATATGTTTTTTCAGGATTGGGTGAAAATTTTCCGCGATAACGGAGGTGCTGATATTATCAATCTCGGAGTGGAAACGCCTTTTTCCGGAAGTGATTATACATTGTTTCCCAATCCAACCCAAGGGAACGCTTATTTAGATTTTTCGGGAAATTCAACTGTAACTTCCATCCAATTGTTCGACCTTCAAGGAAAAATGATGTATAGTCATGTGCCGGGAAACAACAACTACCATCAGTTGGAAATACCTACAGCGCAGCTGCCTGCGGGTATGTATGTATTGCGTTTTGAGGTCAACGGAAAATCCCACACCCATCGATTGATTAAGCAGTAAGCGCTTTATCGATTAGACTTCTGACACCGCGAACGGCTTTGTCCCGAATAAGTTGGATGTTGTTTCGGTAGCCTGGAGGCACCTCTGCTTTAGGATCTATGTACCAAACTTTGCATTCCGGACGAGCATAGTCAATCAGTCCGGCTGCGGGATATACTTGCAGAGAAGTGCCCACGATGACCAAAATATCTGCTTGTTCGATGATGGGAACGGCTTGGGTCAGTGCGGGAACGGCTTCTCCAAACCACACCACGTGCGGACGAAGTTGAGTTCCGTCGGGGGCCAGATCCCCCAATTTGATATCGCGTCCATTTAGGGGTACCAGAATACCATCGTCAGTGGAGGATCGTCCCGTATCCAATTCGCCGTGAAGGTGGAGGATGTTCTTCGAACCTGCGCGTTCGTGGAGGTTGTCTATGTTTTGCGTGATGACCGAAACTTCGAATTTGTCCTGAAGTGCGGCAATATCCCGATGTGCATCATTGGGTTCGACTTCGTACATCTGCCTTCGTCTGGCGTTGTAAAATTCGAGGACCAATTTTGGATTTGCGGCAAAAGCTTCGGGTGTAGCGACTTCGTATATGTTGTGATTTTCCCAAAGTCCATCGGCATCTCTAAAAGTTTTCACGCCACTTTCCGCACTAATACCGGCACCGGTAAAAAAGACAATTTTCTGCATAATTTATTTTTGTTCAAAAATACAAAAATCAAATTTACCGTCTTTATACAAGGTTGAACTATACCACGTATTGTTGAGTCCAATATAGAAAGGGACTTTTTGGAGCAGACTCAAACTTTTAAAACCGTTCTATGAACCAGATAACGCCTTTGGCCTGCCGACTTTGAAGAAGTACTTTTGGTAATAGGCTTCTTCCAAGCTGCTGATGATGACGCCGCGTGAGGAGCTGGCGTGCGCAAAACGGTTGTCGCCTAAATATATGCCTACGTGGTCCACGCGATTTCCTTTGATGCGGAAAAAAACTAAATCTCCGGGCTGTGCATTTCCCAATTTGACGATTTCTACCAATTGAAAAAAATCTTCAACCCGACGGCCTTGTAATCTGATGCCGAAAACTTCTTCGTACAGTCGAAGGGTGAACCCACTGCAATCGGCGCCTTCTCGCGTGGTGCCGCCCCATTGGTATGGTGTCCCTATCCAGGTGTCGATGACGGTCGATAGATCAGCTTCCTCGGTTTTGATTGGCTCTGGATCTTCCTTTTTTTCTTTTTTTGCAGGCGTACGGACTACAGGACTGCTGGATTCTTCCCATACAAATTCGGGGTAAGTCGAAGTTGTTGGCTTCACGCCACCACAAGATGCTAATAGACCCACTGCACCCAAGATTATCAAAACCCTTGTTACCATGTTGCAATTTTACCAATTATACACCCCTCTTCAACGAAAGGCCACGGTTATTTATTCAATGAGGATTGTTGATTTGTTATTGGTCAAATCGTTTTCACACTTGCTACTTTTTTTATAAAATAATCGTGTTAATGTCCCATTTTCATTCTCCAAATTTGATGCGTATTTTCGCCCCTTTGAAAAATTGACCATTGGTGTGAATTTTCGTTTGCGACACTTCGGTGGCACTTTTGATTAAGACTGTGATTACTTTTGGATTTTCTTTTTATAGAATCCGCTAATACACAAACGACTAAACAAATTCCGTGGCGATTTTTCAATAGGTTTAGCGCCTAAATTGTTTAAAAATAAATACATTCTTGCGGATTGGTTTCCCAAAATTTTCTCAGGGAATATCAGTTTGTTAAAGGATAAAAAAATCAAAAAATGAAAGAAGTCGTAATCGTATCAGCAGTTCGCACCCCGATTGGAAGTTTTGGCGGGAGTTTATCTACCATTCCTGCACCACAATTAGGTGCTATTGCCATTAAAGGCGCAATGGAGCGCATCAACCTTGACCCTAAGTTGGTGGATGAGGTTTTGATGGGAAATGTAATTCAAGCCAATGAAGGTCAGGCGCCAGCTCGTCAAGCTGCACTTTTGGCCGGATTGCCTGATAGTGTTCCCTGTACTACTGTAAATAAGGTATGTGCTTCGGGTATGAAGGCAATGATGATGGCTGCACAAGCCATTAAATCGGGTGACGCTGATGTGGTCATCGCCGGCGGTATGGAAAACATGTCGATGATTCCACATTATATTCATTTGAGAAATGGACAGAAGTTAGGTGATACCAAGTTAGTTGACGGTATGTTAAGAGACGGTCTTTTGGATGCCGGTAGTGGCAATCACATGGGAAGTTGTGCAGAAACCTGCGCCACAGATCACGATTTTTCCCGCGAAGAGCAAGATGCTTTTGCCATGGAGTCCTATCGTCGGTCTGCTGATGCCTGGAAAGCCGGTAAATTTAACGATGAAATTGTGCCCGTTACCATCCCACAGCGCAAAGGTGACCCCATCATTTTTAGTGAAGATGAGGAGTATAAAAATGTAAGATTTGATAAAATTCCCGCCTTGCGTCCGGTATTTGCCAAAGATGGCACCATAACCGCAGCCAATGCATCCACCATTAACGACGGGGCAGCAGCTACCATTCTTATGAGTGCCGAAAAGGCCAAAGAATTAGGTTTAAAACCTTTGGCCGTTATTCGCGGATATGCAGATGCGGCACAAGAACCGGTTTGGTTTACTACCGCACCAGCAAAAGCATTGCCCATTGCGCTGGGTAAAGCCGGAATTGATATTGCGGATGTGGACTTCTTCGAACTCAACGAGGCATTTTCTGTGGTGGGATTGGCCAACATCAAGTTGCTCAATATCGATGCTGCTAAGACCAATGTGAATGGTGGGGCTGTTTCCATCGGTCATCCATTGGGCTGTAGTGGTGTCCGAATCATGGTTACTTTAATAAATGTCCTCAAACAAAACGGAGGTAAAGTAGGCGCAGCAGGAATTTGTAATGGCGGTGGCGGTGCTTCTGCGATGGTAATTGAAAACCTGTAAACTGCCAAATATTGTCTTAGGAAAGGGTGCTTATTGTTTTAGAAGCCTTTTCCGGGATATAGAAGTTTAGGTATCTAAAATTCAATTGGAAGTGTCATAGCGTATCAGTTTTGACACTTCCTTTTTTAACCCAATCATTTCATGAAGGGCATTTGTTTACTGAGTACGGTTCCCATGCGTTCGGAACCTTCGCATCGCAGCGAAATGGTCAACCAAATGATCTTTGGTGAAATGTTCGTTTCCATTGGAAAAACCAGAAATGAAGACTGGTTTGAGATTGAACTTACCCATGATGGTTACTGCGGCTGGGTGGATCGCAAACAACTGACACCATTAGAGCCTTCTGTTTTTGAGGCCCTGATGAAACAACCCAAAAGTTTTTTAATAGATCCGCTAAATTTGTGTGTTCAACAATCGAGCCAACTAAGCACATTTTTGGTTCCGGGTAGTGTCGTTCCATTGGAAAAGGCTTCACCCACCTTCCAAATAGATGGAGACACTTATGAGTTCAATGGGGCATTGGCCAATGGAAAGTGTAGTCGAAGTGAGATGTTATCGTTTGCCTACAGTTTTTTAAACACCCCGTATTTATGGGGAGGTAGGACTCCCTTGGGTATAGATTGTAGCGGTTTCACACAAATTATTTATCGACTTGCCGGGTGTTTCATTCCCCGAGATGCATCACAACAAGCAACTGTGGGAAATGTGTTGGGATTTATCGAAGAAAGCCAGCCCGGTGATCTCGCATTTTTCGACAATGAAGAGGGGAGTATCACCCATGTGGGGATTATTTTGCCTAAAAATCAAATCATTCACGCCAGTGGTAAAGTAAGGGTCGATGAGTTGGATCAGTACGGCATATACGACCGACCTTCGCGTAAACATACCCATCGCCTACGGATGATTAGGGAAGTTTTTTAAGGCATAAAATATGAGTCTGCTCTAAAAAGTCCCTTTCTGCCAAAATCTTCCTAATCGGTAGATTTTTGAATTGTCACCAACAGCTAATTAGCTACGGTTCAAAAATCCCCTCGATTTTGATTGAAATCATCCTTTTTAGAGTGGACTCAAATATTGATTTTAAACATTGTGATAATTTAGAAAGTAATAATGAGCTTGATTCAAACCATAGAACAATCGAAGGATCCACTCTTTTCCTTTGAAATTCTTCCGCCGCTTAAAGGTGATACCATCGAAAGTGTTTACCGCAACATCGACCCCTTGATGGAGTTTAAGCCCGCCTATATCAACGTCACCTATCATCGCGAGGAGGCAGTTTTAAAGCCAGCGGGAAATGGTTTGCTTCGTCAAAAAATCATTCGGAAGCGTCCGGGCACCATCGGTTTATGTGCAGCAATTCAGGCCAAATACAAAGTGGAAACCGTACCCCACCTACTTTGTGGAGGCTTTACAAAAGAGGATACTGAGAATGCACTTATCGAATTGGATTTTTTAGGTATTCACAATGTGCTGGCACTTCGAGGAGACAGCATGAAGGGGCAAAAGCATTTCTTACCTGAGCCGGAGGGAAATGCTTTTGCTGTGGATTTAGTCCGACAAATTTCCCAATTGAATAAGGGGGTATATTTAGACGAAGAATTGGAAAACAAGCATGCTACGCGATTTTGCATAGGTGTTGCGGGTTATCCGGAAAAGCATTTTGAAGCCCCTAGCCTGAATATCGACATTCAAAATTTAAAAGCCAAGATCGATGCCGGAGCCTCGTATATCGTTACGCAAATGTTTTTCGATAATTCCAAGTACTTTGCCTTTGTTGAAAAATGCAGGAAAGCCGGGATAACTGTTCCCATTATACCGGGTTTAAAACCTTTGAGCACCAAGCGACAGTTAAGTATTATACCCACCATGTTTCATGTAGATATGCCGGATGAACTTGCCTTGGAGGTTTTGAAGTGTAAAGACAATCAATCCGTTAGGCAAATTGGAGTTGAATGGGCCATTCAGCAAAGCAAGGAGTTGATTGAAAAAGGAGCTCCAGTCATTCATTTTTACAGCATGGGGCGAAGCAAAAATATTGAGGAAATTGCCGGGAAAGTTTTTTAAGAATTTGGATAATTTCACTGTAGTAATATTGCTACTAGGTGCTATAAGTTGTTGACAAAATTGATTCGTCGCAAATGGTAATCCAAGCCAGTTTGGGAAATATTAGTTTGACATCAAAGACCCATAAAAAAGAATTAAGTTGATCTTCGTCGATGGTTTTTTTTATTATATCAAATCAATTATTTTTTTTTTGTAGTGTTTTGCAGTAGCGGGCATTCGGTAATATTTTAAAAGAATTAGAATTATTTCGTCATTTTTATTTCCGAACTATTTTGATGTTTTCATATTATTTTACTGTGAAGATAACAGCGGAAACAACTTTTTTAGGTGTTTGTAAGTATTGAGAAGGTTTAAATATGAAGGATTTTTATAGGTTGTATTTTTCGGGATTTCTCAAAAAACCCACAGGTTTAAAATAAAGTTGTTTTTTTTGGATGCTATTTGAAATGTAACTTGTTTTGAGTTAATTTAGTAAACGTTGAATTTTGACTTCGGAGAAATAAAATTTTGATTTTTATAGACCCGAAATACAAAAAATATTTGTAAGCGCAAGTTTGGTAATTCAAAGTTAAAAAAATTTTGAATTTCCAAATTTTTCAAAAAACTCTGGTGGACT
>JAFIEY010000039.1 GCA_020832345.1 Cryomorphaceae bacterium
GCAGCCGGAATGTCATTAGCGTCCATGGCTAAATTTTGATATACCATTGTCGCGCCCGCAATCCAGGTATTGAAGTTCTGGTTGGTTACCAAAGCTGTAGCCGTGGAATTTTTCGCATAGGCGCGATAGGTCGCTGTTCTACCGGGCGACAAAGTATGCGGCGCGGTTTTTTTATAGGCGATTTTGGTTATGGTAGATCCGGGGGTAATTCCCGCCGCAGAAAGGTCGGCCTGGGTCAATAATTGCACACTTTGGGCGTAGTCAAATGCCGAAGTTGTTGATGAACGATAGATTGGAGAACCGTTTTGAGTTGTTGTTGACGCTAAGGTCCCTGTTCCAATGACTACCACAGTGGGGTTGGGGCCTATATATTCACCGGTGGTTGCCCTACATCCCGTAGCTGTGTTACACGCAGCATTAGCAGCTATGTGAAGTCTAAATGTCCCGGCTGATGATATAGAAGCTGTTAGGGGTGTTAATCCATGGTCTATAACGTTATTACTGCCATCGGTGAGCGTGAGATAATCAGAAGCTGTACTGGATGCAAACGAATAAACCCCGCCGTCGTTTACAGTTAAAGTGACATATTCCGAAGCCCAATTGCAATTATCCAAGATAACTGCCGGCGAACTTGCTGAACTCAGTGTAGCTGTTCCGTACGGACTGGCCATTATACATTGTCCCATTACACGGGAGGCACTAAAAAACATCAATGCAATTGCAATGATGCAAATGTTGATAAAACGAACATTAAATGTTGTGTTGGTTTTTTTGTAAAAGTTTGTCATAATTATGTGCTTTGGTTGGCAATGGGTAGCAATGTATATAAAATATTTTGTTAATAACATATTTTTTTTATATAATTTTTTTCACTAACTAATTTGTTTTAAATCAAATGTTAATTTCATATTTTTGATGAATTATTTTTATAAAAATAGAAAATATGATTTGTAGAAAACTTTTATTTTAAAGTAAATTTTGCTTTTAATTATTTTTATTCAACACCAAATTGATTTTTTTTGGTTTGAGAAATTTTTAATTTGTAAGAATTATATATTAGTTTTATGTGTTTTATGACGACTTATACTTTGTAGTAAAAATAGTTTTAATTTATTATTATTTCCATTATAAACAGGGTAATGAGACTTTTAATAATATTAAAATGTCGTTCTAGTTTTTTTATTAATTTGCAATATAGTTGCATGTTTTTGAGGATGCGAAAGGCAAAGTGTTGTTGTAGTAATTATAGAATGAATGCGATATGGAGGCCGATTTACAGAATAATGAACGATGAGAGATGAACGATGGAATTAACATATCGAACGAACAATCGGGGACGTTATTAAAATGGGAGTACACTCCAAAAAGGATGATTTCAATCAAAATCTAGGGAGTTTTTGAACCGGAGCAAGTGAGGATTCAAAAGTCTATCGACAAGGAAGATTTTGGCAGAAAGGGACTTTTTAGAGCAGACTCAAATGGGGAAATATAGGAAACCGGAGACGAGGCAGGAACTCATTGACCTACGGGAGAAAATTTCGAGTTGCAGATTTTGAAAGAACGCCAAGTTTGTATTTCATTTAATCAAGTAAAACCGGCTCTCCATTGAGGTCAATATACTGCCAATAATACACCGTGGTGTCTTGATAAAATCCCTCGAAATCACTATCGATGAATTCCATTTTGGTGACCAACCCCTTGCTGTAGGTGTGGTTTATTTCACTGAGGAATTCGCCTATTTCCTCTGAACGCTGTGAAAGCACCTGGTTGTTTTTGTCGTATGTGTATGTGGTGACCTCTTCTAATTTACCCTTATAATATTGTTCGGTTTTGACTTTTAATTCGCCGTCGTAATGATGCACAACGTAACCAGATGAATCCCCGTTTTTGTCAAACCAGTCTATTCTAACGTTTTTCCCATCTTTCCAAAGGAATTCATAAGTTCCAGTTTTATCGCCATTCCGCTTAACGGTCTTTTTTAGGTTTCTCCCGGATTTATCATTTTCAAAAATGGCCATGGAGGTGTCACCTTCGTAGCTAAAGTGATATTCGTGCTCTATGTTTCTTGGTAATAAAGCGCGAACAAAGGAAATGGCTGTATCGCCCGATTGTGGCTGAACGCGCTTCTTTTCTTTAATGCTGTTGTTGGGGTGGTAGTCGAAAAGCTCTTTGTGAAAAACCCTTCCCGTTTCATCAAAGTGTGCAGCTTCTGTGATATATCCTTCGGGATTAAATACTTGTTGAATTACGAGAACCCTTTTTCCGGCTGTATCGATGACAAAGCCGTTCATTAATTTCACATTATTCTCAAATAACGCACGTCTTTCCAATTCAAATCCTGGTTCGTTGTGTGTATTTGGTTCAGGGTTGCAGCCAATTAAAAGGGTAATGGTAATTGGTGCGAGCAGACGAAAAAGGTTATTCATATTTAAGGGTAAATTTTATGGCGCAACTGAAACAGATCGCCAAACGCACACATTGCGAAAGCCTGTGGCGGCATTGGGTTCGGTTTGAAATATAACAGAATCGGAGGTGGTTGTTGAATGCGTCCAGTCACCTCCGGCAGCGGTGTTTTCATCTAGCAACCATTCGCGTACGTTGTCGTGAAGGTGAAATAAAGCCTTGGGCATTTTTTCGGCACATTCGGGAATGGAGGTAAAAGCCCGGGCGTAGTTTTCTATGTTTTCCGGTTCGTCAGCCGGACAGCCGATGGTGGAAGGGAGCTGCGCCAATCGCGACCCCGGTATCTCACAGCTGCGGGTGTTTTCGGAATACCTTTCTTTTACCGAATCGCTGTATCGCAATGCCATCTGAAATTGTTCAGACGAAGGCAGGGTGTACTCTGGATAAAAATCCAAACGCTCCTCTGTAGTCAGGTAATCTATTTCTCCATTGTAATATTTCGCGATGGAAAAATAATTGTTGCTGTCTTGGGATATTTTTAAGTTGAGGTGATTGAGGCGGTAAAGTAAGTTCTCAAACACCCGGTCGGAGCGCCATTGCGCATACGCCATAGCCTGCTGCTGACTGATGCCCACCACAGGACTGTAGTTGAATGCGGGATTCCAAAAAAATAGTTTTGTAAAAACAGACCAGCAGGAATCGTCTTGCTGGAGCCACACGTTGGTGTCAGGTAAGGCGCTTTTATATTGTGTCGATTCTTTGCCGTGAATTCGATCGAGCCAGTACAAATATTCTTTCCAATCCAAATTATTGATTTCTGAATAATCCATGTAAAGTCCGTCTGCAACTTCAATTGTACCCGGCAGTGCAAATCTTTCAGTGTAGGTGTTTTGGGTAACAGGCTGGAATACATCACAGCCCGTTAGTATAATAATCAATGAAACTTGATAAAAAACTAATCTGTGGAAGGACTTGGATGTGGCCATGACAAATATTTTTAGAAACACTTTGTCAAATATACACAAATATTTTAGAAGTTGAACGGGGTATTAAAAAAATATTTGAGTCCACTCCAAAAAG
>JAFIEY010000244.1 GCA_020832345.1 Cryomorphaceae bacterium
CGACTTAATACAGCGGTGTCAATGACGTCCATGATTGTTCTAAATTTTCACTTTGGCTAAAGTAGCTCAACTCAGATGGCAGAATCGGTTCACCGAGTTCCAGATATTTCAAAAGGGTGTTTTTATGGACATTCTTTTTTGATGGGTTTTTATTTTTCTGAGACAAAGGAATGGGCGAGTAGCGACGGAAGGTGTCGTTGGGGGAGGTTTTTGTCAATCTTTAGCAGTGGCCGAAAAAGGGGGTTCTTAGGATCAAGGAGCTCCTACCGTCGCTCTTGTCCCCCGGTGTCCTCTGGCGTTTTGTCCTGCGGGCTTTCCGCTGCAATCGCGGGCGCGGGGCGGCATGGACGGTATGAGGGGAATTTTCTTTCGAGGATATCATTCGTTTTACATAGACCTGGCAGGCTATGCTATTGATCTCGCGCCGTTGGCACTTGTATGTTTAAAACCTATTTCCTAGGGCTCAAATATTGAATCAATAGAATCCAACACGATTTTATTCCGTATTGGAATATGGAATATTTGTGGGGTGAGGTTTTACATGCTTTATCCAGCCGTGGAAAATAGAATAAATCAAACCGAAATCGTATGAGGTCAATTGAGAAGCGGCTGTAATCCACATCTAAATTAAGATTTCGCCTTCTGTTTGCGTTTTATGTGTAGAGAAAGATGCTGAAAAAGATGTTGACGAGAAAATGCTCCAAATGCCTACATTGTGCAGTTACTGACTGCAGAAATTCATTTTCAAATAATCATCGCTTAGTGTGGAAGCCTTTTGACCAGTTGATGACTGGTTGATTGATTTTGAGGATATTAGGATTTTTAGAGAAATTAATCGAAATAAATACCTATTCAAAGCCTTGAACATTTTGATCAAAAATCAACACGTGTAATAAACTCGTTTTTATTTTGATTAAACCAAGCTTCTAATTCACCATACTTATCCGAACAAACTTTCATGTATTTTCTGGATGTTAGTGCGCCGCTATCATGAATGTCTGGAGAAATAGACCTGCAAATTGTCCTGTGAATTACACCATACTTAACGTTTTGGGTAGGTGATCGGTAGGTGTTTAAAACAAAGTGATTTGGGTTTTTTGATATGTGACGGATATAACCCTCCTCGTCCTGATTAAATACATGTACACTCATTTTGAAAAAATTGATTGTTATTATTTTACGGCTAATTTACTGCACATCATACAAATACACAAATTTAGACTACAATATGCAGAATGTTATATTAACCCATATTTCATAGGACTCCCATCCCCCCTCCCATCCCTATATTTGCCATTCACCAATCAAAACCAATCGCGTTTAATGGCCATAAAAAAATCGGAATTGTACAGCTCACTTTGGGCGAGCTGTGATGAATTGAGAGGGGGAATGGATGCCTCTCAATACAAAGACTATGTACTCACCATGCTCTTTGTGAAATACGTGAGCGATAAGTATGCGGGAAAGAATGATTTGATCGAGGTGCCACCGGGCGCTACATTTGAAGATTTGGTGGCGCTGAAGGGAAAAGCCACCATTGGCGACGATATCAATAAAAAAATCCTCAAACCTCTCTTTGCAGCGAATGGACTGGAAGGGTCTATGGAGTTGGTGGATTTTAACGACGACGACAAGTTGGGAAGCGACGAAGAGAAAGTACAACGACTCTCCAAGCTCATTGCTATTTTTGAAACTCCGGCGCTGAACTTTAAAAACAACCGCGCAGAAGACGATGATATCCTAGGCGATGCCTACGAATATTTGATGCGGCATTTTGCGACTGAGTCAGGAAAGAGCAAAGGACAGTTTTATACTCCCGCAGAAGTCTCGCGCATTTTGGCTAGTGTCATTGATGTGCACAAAGCAGACAAGCCCTCCTACACAGCCTACGACCCTACGTGTGGATCAGGGTCTTTGTTGTTGAAGGTGGTGGATCAATCGCCGAATGGATTGACCATCTACGGACAAGAAATGGACATTGCCACCAAGGGATTGGCCATTATGAATATGTGGCTGCACGGACACCCGGAAGCAACCATCGCCGGAAAAAATACGCTTTCCAGTCCGCAGTTTGAAGAAAACGGGCAACTGAAACGATTTGACTTTGTGGTGGCTAATCCGCCGTTTTCCATGAAAAACTGGAGCACCGGTATTTCAACTGCACAAGACAAATACAATCGATTTCTCGGATTTGGAACACCCCCGGAAAAGAATGGGGATTATGCTTTTTTATTGCACATTTTAGCGTCGCTCAAAAGCACCGGTAAGGGCGCGGTTATTCTTCCGCACGGGGTGCTGTTTCGGGGAAATGCAGAAGCGCAAATTCGCAAAAACATCATTCAACGAAAGTGGATAAAAGGCGTGATTGGTTTGCCCTCCAACTTATTCTACGGAACCGGCATTCCCGCCTGCATCATTGTGCTCGACAAAGAAAACGCACACGATAGAAAGGGGATTTTTATGGTGGACGCCAGCAAAGGATTCATCAAGGATGGCAATAAAAACAGACTGCGCGAACAAGACATCCACAAAATTGTGGACATCTTTAACCGCCAGTGGGAATTGGAAAAATATGCCCGATTAGTGCCCTTTGAAGAAATAGAACGCAATGAATACAACCTCAATATACCACGCTATATCGACACCCAGGAAGATGAAGACATTCAGGACCTAGACGCCCACCTCAACGGCGGCATTCCCGTGAGGGACGTAGATGCACTGGAGGACTATTGGAAAGTCTATCCCTCTTTGCGCAAGGAGTTGTTTTCACCATTGCGCGAGGGCTATGTTGCGCTGAATGTACCCGCTACAGCCATTAAGGAAACGATTTACCAGCACCCTGAGTTTAACGCCTACAGCACCACCTTGGATAAGGTATTTGAGGAATGGAAGCGGTCGTATTATTCCGATTTGCAAGGCATTGATGCCGCCACCACGCCCAAGACGTTTGTCCATCATATTTCCGAAGCCTTGCTGAATGCCTATCACGGAAAGGCTTTGGTAAATAAGTATGATATTTACCAACACTTGCTCAATTACTGGAGAGAGACCATGAAAGACGACGTTTATCTGATTGTGGAAGAAGGTTGGAAAGCCACGGTAAAACGCATTTTGGAGAAAAACAACAAAGGCAAGGAAGTGGACAAGGGTTGGACGTGCGATTTAATTCCTAAAACATTGGTGGTGAATAAGTACCTAGCCGATGAGCAAGCAACCTTACAGCAACTCGAAAGCGAATTAGAATCTGTGCTGGCCACGCTAACTGCCCTGGAAGAAGAACACAGCGGTGAAGAAGGTGTTTTTGGCGAATTGGATAAAATCAACAAGGCGGAGGTAAGCCAGCTGTTAAAGGAGCTGAAGAAAGAAACAGATATACTGACGGCTGCCGAACCACAAACCCAATATGGCGACAACTCCGCCCCCGAAACCGTAGCCCAGCAATGGCTCAATGCCTACGACCAACAAGCCAAGTTGAAAAAGGCGCTGAAAACCAAAGAAGCCGAACTCGACGAACGCACCCTGAAGCAATTTGGTAAACTCTCCGAAGCCGAAGTACGCACATTGGTGGTGGACGACAAATGGCTGGCCAGCATCAAAGCGGATATCCAAACCGAAATTGATGCCATTTCACAGCGCTTGACCACCCGAATCAAAGAATTGGGCGAACGTTACGATGCTAAATTAAGCGACATTGAACAAAACCTGAGCGACGTAGAAAGCAGGGTTTCAGAACATCTTCAAAAAATGGGATTGGTATGGATGTAACGCTCGACTTCATAAAACAACTCAAACAGCGCATACTTAGCAGCAGATATTTGGTAGCCAAAATGGCAAATGCTGAAATGTTACGTTTGTATTTTTCGATTGGTAAAATGGTCGAACAGGAGTTTGAAAAAAATAATTGGGGTGCAAAAATAATTGAACATATTTCGGAACAATTGCAGCAGGAACTACCTGGCTTAAGAGGGTTCTCTGGTAAGAATATTTCTAAAATGAGGGCCTTTTATAAGGCGTGGAATAGCAATTCTTTAATTTGCTCGTCATTGACGAGCAAATTGGAAAAACACACCACTGAATTATCCTCGTCAGTGACGAGTAAATTGGAAATACCAGAACAAACCAACAACACAACAAATGATTCGTCCAATTTGAATGCCTTTATTTCGGTTTCATTCACAAGTCACTACGAAATCATTCTCAAAACCAAAGATGAAAAAGACCGATGGTACTACATCCACCAATCGGCGGTGAATTTTTGGACGGTGAGACATTTGCGCACAGAGCTGAACAATAAAAGTCACCTGACGCATACCAACCTCAGCAACAATTTTATTCAAGTGCTGCCCGAGGAAATTTCCAACAAAGCCATACGAGCGTTCAAAGACCAATACCTCTTGGATTATGTGAACATAGAGGATGCCGATGACGAAATAGACGAGCGTGTGTTGGAAAGAGAAATTGTGCTCAACATCAAAAACTTTTTGATGGCTTTGGGCAGCGATTTTTCGTTTATGGGAAAT
>JAFIEY010000040.1 GCA_020832345.1 Cryomorphaceae bacterium
GTAATGCGCTTTGTGCAATTTTTCGATTGGGTAAGCCAGTTGACGGCGGACCCAGTCTTCCAGCCCAGCCCTCAGCCCTCAGCCCTCAGCCTCCGCAAATTACATCCACAATCTAAACCGCACCCAACCCCAATTCCCAAAAAACAACGATTAAACGCATAAACGCATAAACGATTAAACCCTCCAAATAACATCCACAATCCAAATCGCACCCAATCCACGTTCCCGAAAAAAAACCAACTACCTCAACAATGTCACTTTACCAGTTCTCTCTATTGGAGTTACATGGTTGAGCGGTGTGTACTGAACTTTATATATGTATAGTCCTTGTGGTGCAGGTGCGTTGTTGTAGAGCCCGTTCCAAGCGTTGTTGGGTGATTCGCTGTGAAATATTTTTTGTCCCCATCGGTTGAAAATTTCTACTTGGAAAAAGGTGACGTTTTCAGCTGAAATTTGGAAGACATCATTTGCTCCATCTCCATTTGGGGTAAAGGCATTTGGTATATACACCAACGGCTCACAGTCCATTTGTTCAACAAAAAATTCATTTTCAAAATACTGACATTGATTTTCTCCTACGAGTAAATATTCACCGCCATGCCTAATGTGCAATTGATTGCCGGATATGAGATGGTTGTTTAGGCGATAGGTAAAACCAGAAGGTAAAGGAATGGTAATGGATTGTAGTTCGTTGCATAAAATGGTGTCTCCAATTGATGGCGGGACTACGGAATCAATTACATTTACCTGAATGGTGCTTTTGTATTCAAATCCGCAGGTGCAAATAGCGGTTACATGATACTGACCGGATTTTGAAACCGATATGGCCGAAGTTGTGTCTCCCGTGCTCCAAATATAGGTGTTGGCAGAAGGATGATTTGCGAATAAATTGACGGTATCGCCTTGACAAATTGTTGTGTCTTTGGAAAAAGTAAATATTTCTGTGGGGTTTGGTACTTTGATTAGTTCTAAATCGTCTATAAATAGTGCGGATACATACGTTGATTTTGCGTTTACACTAGGTGTATCTATATGATGGGTATAGATGTTTTTTTGTGGTGAAAGGTGTTGTGGATAGAAGTTGCCGAGTGTTATATATTTTTCTCCCCCGGTTGCCTGAAAAATCTGCGTATGATTATGGTAAATGGTATCCGTAAAAAAAGTATCGGAAGGTATTTCAACCTGTGGAATGATGTTTTGGTTTTGAAAGTGAAGATTGGAATAATCTACCCGGATCGGCAGATTTTGAGACATTCCAGAGGTGTCAGAAATTGGATCTGCAGAAAAATACGCATTTAAGCGATTGCTTACAGCATAAAAGTCATTGGTTTGAGGGTTTACCAAATCTTTATGGAGAGGGAAGAACCAAATTGAAAAATAATAACTACAACCGGATTCTAGGGGTTTGGTAAGTTCTGATTGGGCGAAATTCCTGCGGGTTGTGTTGAAAGCACCACCATTAATACTTAATGTTAGATGATAATCACCACTTTTTGGTAAACGAAAATTTTGTAGGTTATTAATATTGCCTATTTCTCCCCCAGGTGAAAATGTAGGACTTCTCCAATGATTTACATAAGGGAAAACGGTCAAAGAGGTATCCAGCCTCAAAGTCCTATTGTTTTGTTGTGGATTTACATCCTCAAAGCCCGGATTTTGAATCAGGTTTTGGCCATGTAAAAAAAAGGCGCAAAGCACCAGAGGGATGACCCCAAGTGCTTTGCTACCTAATATGAATTTTTTAAAACGCATTAAAAGAATACTTTGGTACGATAAATTTGTTTGCCGGAAGCATCTGTCACGTACAATATGTAAACCCCTTTACTCAGGTTTGGAATATCGAGCAATTGCGTGCCTTTTTGCCAGTTGTTACGCTGAAGGACTTCTTGGCCGGAAGTACTGTACAAAGAAACGGATAAATTTTCTATTTCCGCGTTTTGATCAATATTTATCCATAAGCCACCGGTCACTTCATCGCGGGTATGCCAATGGTTTATTTCACTTCCTTGGTCTTGATCTACTCGATAAAATTCAAGTGAAGCTGGAAATACAAAGTATGAATACTCAGTTGCTTCCGGGCAATTGGGTGAACGGAGTACCAACTCTACTTTGTGTAATTCATCTATGTGATTATTAGGGTTGTCTGCCGGACTAAAGTTTGGCTGGGCATAAAACATTGGATGCCCAAACCTAATATAATCTAAAGAAAAATTTGGGCTTATTTCGGTATGGCCACCGATAGGAGTGAATCCTAATCCATTCCAACGAGAAATCACCACCTCCCATTCAGCAAAATATGGAGTAGTTGTGGTAATGTACATGCCACCTGTGCTGCTTCCTAATTCTACAGGATTAATAACATCGTGAGAAGGGCTAAAAATATGCGTAGAAGTATAGGGGTATCCGGGGGTCGCCGGGCCTCCGAAATTTTCATAAATCAGTTCAAATTCGGAAATAGCGGGGAGGTTGTTTATCCGCACCAACATAAATTCCTTATGGGAGTTGGTTTCACAATAGTCTGCATAATCAATTTCTATAAGGAGATACCCACTATAAGTTGTGATGATATTTGCGAAATTATTGTTTACTTCCCATTCAAAATCTAAGAATGTTGGCATTGGTATTCCGATACCCCCTAAAGGTTTTGTCCAGTGTACTTGTTCGTTATAAAATTCACCTAAAGGATCTCCATATCGGTTGGATTCATGGAAACGAACTGAAACAGCGCCTAGGTCGAGGTCTGTTGTGTTGGTTCGGATAATATTGGTATAAGGAATACAATCTGAAACTTGGTAATGCGAACCTGTAAATTCAGCATGTGTAATTTCCGGCTGTCCCATGTAATCAGTTGGCGGATAAAAAACTGTTGTTATATTGGATACGTTTTCCCAATGGTTGCCATTTTCATACAGGGAAACGACTGCTCTAAAAGAAATATTGCTGCCACTTCCATAAGGAAAAGGTGGGAGGAAAGGGTCTAGGTTGAATGTCCAAATTACACCTTCAACTAAGCCCATAGGGGGATTGTAATCATCATAATAAACCCACATTCCGCCGCTGAGCTGGTATTGAAGCTCTACGTGGAGATAGGCATTAGAAGGTGCTGGATCTGAAGTTGCGTATGAGCTAGTTACGTAAATATGAGGGTTCGAACACGGATCTCCATCAGAATGAGCTGAAACAACCCAAAATGGATAAGCGAAAGCGGATTGCCAACTTAAAAACAAGAAAGCAATGAAGAATAAGGATTGCCTAGCAAAAAAAACAGTTGGTGATTTTTGTTTTGGTCTTTGAGCTTTACGATTTTGCTGCGTGGCAGCGTGGCTGTGTAGCTGTGTAGCTGTTTTCATAATAAGAATTATTTAAATTAGGGGTAAAGGTAGGGTAAAAATTTCAATGAAAAAAATAAAATTATTATTATTTTGGTTTTATAGTATTGTGTAGCATTGTTTTAATGATAATTATTGATTGCTTCATGGATGTGCATTTGTTTATAGTGTAGAATTAAATGTAAGTTAACAATGTGAACTAAATTATAGTTTCAACTTAGATTTTAATCTTCCGAATTATCAAAAGAACTAAGAGTTTGAGAAAGTGTAACACTTGATTTGATGCTTAAAAATCCCCTCGATTTTGATTGAAATCATCCTTTTTTGAGTGGACTCTAACTTTAATCTTCGGACGCTCCTACGGAGCTTATGGGGATTTAATTAATCCCTTAATCCCCGAGCTAAAGCTCGGGGCAATTATTTAGATCGTGCCTACGGCACT
>JAFIEY010000011.1 GCA_020832345.1 Cryomorphaceae bacterium
CCAAAAGTATTGTTCTAATCGACAATTACGTCGATGAATCGGTGCTTACCCTGTTGAGCAAACGACAAAAGAACGTCACTACAACCATCTACACCAAAACCATCAGCAAGCAACTGAAGCTGGATCTACAAAAGCACAACAGTCAGTACCCAGAAATACAAGCCATCGAATTCAAAAATGCTCACGACCGCTTTTTGATCATCGACCACAAAGAGCTCTACCACATCGGGGCATCTCTTAAAGACTTGGGCAAGAAGTGGTTTGCCTTTTCAAGAATGGACAGCATAGTGAATGACGTGTTGAATAAATTAAACCAAACAAAATGAAAAACGAAATTATACTCTACCAGTCCGGCGAACTAGCCGAGCACATTGAAGTAAGACTCGATGAAGATACCGTATGGCTGAATCGAAATCAAATTGCTGCTCTTTTTGGAAGAGATGTTAAAACCATAGGCAAACACATCAACAATGTTTTTTCCGAAGGTGAACTCAACAAAGATTCAACTGTCGCAAATTTTGCGACAGTTCAAATTGAAGGAGGGAGGAACATCGAGCGGCAAATAGAATACTACAACCTCGACGTCATCATCTCTGTAGGTTACCGAGTAAAATCCAAACAAGGCACCCAATTCCGCATCTGGGCAACCAATGTACTGCGCGATTATTTGCTCAAAGGTTACGCATTCAGTCAACGTATGGACCGAATCGAAAACAACTATGAAAACTTGAGTAAAGAAGTGCATCAAATCTCTCTGCAACTCAAAACCAAGGACCTTCCCAACCAAGGCATTTTCTTCGACGGACAAATATTCGATGCCTACATATTTGTCGCCGATTTGATAAAAAAAGCCACCAAAAGTATTGTTCTAATCGACAATTACGTGGATGAATCGGTGCTTACCCTGTTGAGCAAACGACAAAAGAACGTCACTACAACCATCTACACCAAAACCATCAGCAAGCAACTGAAGCTGGATCTAAAAAAACACAACAGTCAGTATTCGGAAATACGAGCCATCGAATTCAAGAATACCCACGACCGCTTTTTGATCATCGACCACAAAGAGCTCTACCACATCGGGGCATCTCTTAAAGACTTGGGCAAGAAGTGGTTTGCCTTCTCCAGAATGGATAGTTTAGCCGGTACACTTTTGGAGCAGTTGAAATCCGGAAATAAATGATCGTATAGAACGATGGAGTCTATTCATTCCTCCAAACTTCCAAACTTCCAAACATCCAAACTCTCACTCCCTCACCTCCAAACCCCCAAACTCCCTCACCTCCTCACACTTCCAAACCTCCTCACTTCCAAACCTCCCAACCCCTCCAAACCTCCTCATAACGCAGCTATCCGACCTTTAAAGACAAACACTAAATTAATCGCCTCCCAGTCCAAATTCCAACATCATTTTCCGATGTTCTTCTGCGCTCAAAAACTTCGGTTGTGGCCATTTTTCAACAAAGGAATACGCCCATAATGAACTTGGGTGGTATTGTATCAGTGCAGTCATTTCGCCTTAGGTTAAATTCGGTTTTGGTAAATGAGAACACATATTGTATGTTTGAACCCAGAAAACGAAGCCTGAAAGGATTTTGGCTTAGTTCAGCTTATTAAGCAAAAAAAATTGTTTTAGAAACAAACGGACTTGAACCCTAAGGATTAACACAGTGAGATTAGACATCAGTTACCCGCATAAACTTATTCAAAACATAGAAACAATCCCTCTGCGGCATGCAGCGCCTTGTTCAGTACTTGTCGGCAATATGGAAATTGGCACCATATTTATCGCTTGTCCTTCCAAAGACATGAAGTATTTTGAGATAGTACCATCTTCGCCTCCGGAGCCCCCTCGTAAATTCAGAATGTTGGATTACAAAAAAGAGATTTTTGTATTGGAATTATGGATGCTATTTAGCGTGAAGCCGGAAAAATATTTAAAAATACACCTAAATCCACATGATAAAAATGTGCAGCGATTGTTAAAGCTTGGATCAAAGACCAATATGATTTCGTTTCTTTTTTATGATGGAGGCACACAACAATTATCAACTGCTATAACAAGTCTCGATGATGAGGAGAAGGCCTGGTTTGATCGAAATAGCAAAATGGCAGCCAGTTTAACGCCAAATCAGCGAGATTATGATACGATATCAAAATTTCAATGCAATCATATTGCTAGCACAGATAGAATATTCAAGTACTTTAACCAGAGTAATAGGGACTTCTTCGTTAACGAAGGTGAGAAGCTAGTGCAACTTCATGAAACTTCAAAGTTGAATTAACAGAGCTGAGTCCATTCCCATAAAGGATGATTTCAATCAAAATCGAGGGGGTTTTTGAACCGGAGAAAGTGAGGATTCAAAAATATACCGACAAGGAAGATTTTGGCAGAAAGGGACTTTTTAGAGCAGACTCATGTAAGAAAAGCAATTCCTTTAGCACCCTTTTAATTTTCGTTCACAATACTCTATCCGCAGGGAGACAATTAGCAAATCAATGTTATCAATTAGTTGCCTTTGAAGGCCACCCTCTTCAGGAAAATTCTTAATCAACAATTTTAATGCGTGAAAGTCTTCGAGAGCTTGAGCGTGATTTTTAAGTGCAAGGAGGGTTGAAGCCCTTTCGTAAAGAGCGGTTTGATCTTTAGAATTTATGTGAAGGTGGTCATTATATTGCTCCACCGCTTGATATAAACACCTTTTATTGATATAAAATCTTGCTAATTCAAGACTGGTCATTTTGCTTAGTATAGGGTTGATGTGAGGGCAATTTTCTATCTGAATGGTAGCAGAATCAGTTATTGCCCTTAATCCAAAAATGCCCTTTAGAACAAAAACATCAACAGAGTCAACCGGGACAATTTCCGGACTCACCTTTAATTTATATGAACGATTACTTAACCGAACAGAAATTTTCACATAATCGTTATTGGTTTGAACAAAGCTTGTGAGTTCTGATCTGTGTTTTTCACTGTCAACAATAATGTTGGTATTTAAGAATAAAAGGGCGTAAAACACAACCATCAAAAAGAAAGGGATAAATCCAACTCCAAATTTTTGAAAACGTTTGGAGTACATATAAATAAAGGTGAAAATAATCAATCCTATAATAATGGCTCCTCGAATATTATAATCACTAATGATTAATCTGTTTAGTTTCGGTTCTATTCCACCAATGTAGATTATAAATGAAAAAACAACAACTGCTAGATTTATAACTATGTAAATTACCCTTTTCATTAGTTCAAAATGTTTTTAAAAGGTCTAATGGAACCCACTTTTGTTCATCCTCGTGTGTGAGAAGCTCTGTTCTTATGTGGGTTTCATCAATCCACAAATATATTGCCTGAATTCACCACCGAAGGGTTATTTACCGTGAAATTATTTAAGAAGAAAAGTTCGGGAAAAAGTTCGGGAAAAAGTTCGGGACGCAATTGGAAAGAAGTAAAAGAAAAATTACAATCAAAATCACCAACCAAACTCAATAAAAATGCTTTAACTATTTTGGAGATGGCATATATATCCGGAAAAACGACCATTCCCGAAATGGCAAAGAAAATTGGTGTTACGGAAAGGGCCATTGAAAAAAACATTCAAAAACTCAAGGAGGCCAAACTCTTAGAAAGAATGGAAGGGCGCAAAGGCGGGTATTGGAAAGTGCATGAAGAGTAAACCCATCCGTTTTTGCGTTGTTGTACACATTGGTAAAATTTGTAACCTTGATTTCAAAGTTGGTCGAATTTGACCACTTTCAAAACACTATATCTAAATGCATATAAAAAGGATGCGGAACATTTATTTATATGCAAAAGCGTATATTTAAAATAAATTCACTACATTTGTATGCAAATGCATATACCATGGATCAATTATCGGAATTTGTAAAGTCCAGAAGGAAGCAATTGGGTTTGACTCAGGAAGCGTTTGCCGAAAAAGCCGGCGTGGCATTAACGGTAATTCGAAAAATTGAGCAAGGCAAAGACAACTTGAGCTTATCTAAAGTAAACCACGTTTTGATGCTTTTTGGTCATGTGTTAGGTCCAATAAAATACAAGAATGATGCGACAGGGAATCGTTAAATACAACAACGAATTAGCCGGTGTTTTAACGGAGGATGACAATGGAGAATATCGATTTGTCTATGACGAAGCGTACATCAAAAAACACCCCAATCAGTTCATCACGTTTAACATGCCGGTTACGAATAGACCCTACAGAAGCAAACGGCTATTTCCCTTTTTCGATGGTTTAATTCCCGAAGGCTGGCTGCTAAATATTGCAGCAGAAAGCTGGAAAATCAACAAAAATGATCGCATGGGGCTTCTACTTGCATGTTGTCAAAATGCAATTGGCGCCGTTAGTATTCATCCAATACTAGAGAAAAGATGATGCGTAAATGTTTGTATTGTTATAAGGAAATGGATGGAAATCATGAAGGTGACTATCATCCAAATTGCATTGAGGAATTCTACGGAACCAAACACGCTCCTGTTTTACCCTATCGGTTAACAGAAATGGAAAAACTAGCCAAAGAAGCCGCAGAACAATCTGTAACCGTACCCGGTGTACAACCTAAATTATCGCTTGGGTGGATTAAAACTGAGTTGGAGAACGCACATCAGGGGCGCTTAACCGTGATGGATGCATTGCAGGGCCACTACATTTTGAAACCACAGAATCTACAATACCCACAAATGCCCGAAAACGAGCATCTTTCCATGAAACTGGCAGAATTGTTTACCATAGATACTGTCCCCGTCAATATGATTCGTTTGGCTTCCGGTGAATTGTGTTTCATTACCAGGCGGGTCGATAGAAATCAAGATGGATCTAAAAACCACATGATTGATTTTCTGCAAATTCTTGAGTTGGAAGACAAGTACAAAGGCACCATGGAATTGGTCGGAAAAACCATTGGTGAATTATCGACAAACACGTTATTGGACAAGCTCCGATTTTTCGAGTTGACCGTTTTCAATTTCATCATTGGCAATAACGATATGCACTTGAAAAACTTTTCCATGTGGCTAAAATCATACGGCTGGACCTTATCTCCAGCGTATGATCTTTTGAATGTGAAAATGATTTTACCGAAGGATAAAGAAGATACAGCACTACTACTTGGAGGCAAAAAAATGAACTTCAACAAAGGCTATTTCGACAGATTAGGCCGTGGTTTAAAATTAAACGACAAACAAATCAGCTCTGTTTACAAACGATTGGCAACATGGTATCCCGAGGCTATCCAACTCATCGAAATGTCTTTTTTAACGGACGATCACAAAAACAGCTACAAAGCATTACTAGCTGAACGCGTAAAAATATTCACTGATTAAGGTGCGGCGACAATATCCTTTTTCCCAAACCTCCTAAACTCCTCACTTCCTCACTCCCTCACCTCCTAACCCCCTCCCTCACTCCCTCACTCCCTCACCTCCTAACTTCCTCACCCCCCTCACCTCCAAACCCCCAAACTTCCCCAACCTCTTTGTAGGTAAACCCATCCGTTTTGGCGTTGTTGCACCAGTAACAGGACATCACGCAGTTGTCTTTCGTGTATTCTTTGTTGGAGTTTTTGCGGT
>JAFIEY010000025.1 GCA_020832345.1 Cryomorphaceae bacterium
AAATACCACCCCACCAACCGAGGTTCGCGCCCGGGATAGCAGTGGAAAGCCCGCAGTGGACACCGCCAGCCGGGACGCGAGCGGCGGAGGCTGGTGAGGATACGAGCCAGACCCCGCACGCCGCTGACCCGGCGGGGGTGGGCACGAGGACTTGGAACGGATAGCCCGAATTTGGCGCCCTTCTACTTTCGAGACAAGCTTTTGTCAAATTTTCAAAACTTAAGGTATGAGTCTGCTCCAAAAAGTCCCTTTCTGCTAAAATCTTCTTTTTTGGTGTGGACTCAGGTATTGTGGCATAATTTTAGAATTACGTATATCAGGTAAAAATACCGATAACCAAATACGTATCTCTACTATGAATCCCTCTTTCTACATATCACATTTTATGCAGAAAGGGGGATTTATCTTTTCCCAAATCTCCAGATTTTTGTTTATTGTTGCAATGGTCTTCATTTCTTTTGGCCAAATCCATGCACAAAAAAACACTTTTTCTGCGAGTGTGGCTTTGGATTATTACAATCAAAATGAAATGTCGGATATGCCTACCGTTTTGGCAAGACAAGCAGAATTCGGATACATTCCCAGCAGGAGATTACCTATTGCTTTTACCGTGAACTACTCGTTTTCAGACTATCAGACCATCAATGGTCACAACCACATTGAAGACAGAAACATTTACGAAACCATACGTTTGTCCAACAGTGCCAATCGTTACGGCGTAGGCATACGTTTGGCTAAAAACCGTCCGAGTGGTTTTAGTCCGTATTTTAATGCCGGAATTGGTTATACAAGATTTTCGACCAATTTAATGACGGATCAACAAGACATTTTAGGAAATGGGAATGAGAGAAGTTTGAGAATATCCGACAGCACAACTGGATACATTAGCTATGGTTTCGGTATCGAATATGGCGCCAGAAGCCGAAATAAAAACTCCATTCGCTTTTTCTTTGGCGCACAATTTTTCAACGGAAACGGAAACATTTCCAGGTATTCACTTGACAACTTCACGGGCATTGACGCTGCCATTCAAGAGGGGAATAGCCGTCACACCATTCCAAATGCATTGCGTCAAAACAGAGCCCCCATCACGACCCCATTGGGGATGATGAGCTTGCAAGCCGGCTTAATATTTCGATTTTAACTAGCGGATCATCGTCGCCATCGCAGTAGCGTCCGTAGTCGCTGATGCTTCGGAATTGTGAATAAATACAAGAACGCCATCAACGCAAAACCACCCGACACCAAAAACACCTTGGTGAAATTGGCCGAGCTTCCGCCGTACAACCATCCGGAAGTAAGGGCGCCAATACCGATTCCCGCTTCCAAAGCGATATACATGGTGGCCAAAGCCCTTCCGCGATAATTGTCCAGCGACAAATCAATGGTCCAGGCCGCTGCAGTTGGCGAACCCATTCCCGTGGCCATTCCAAATAAAATACCGCCCATCATGAGCGATACCATGCCTTGGGAAAATGCAATGACCATCATCGCAAAAAACATACACAGTGATGCGGCTTGCAAAACCGGGACTCTGCCGAAGCGATCGGAGACCCTGCCGGCCAAAAATCGGATTCCCAAGGAACTGAAAGTGAAAACGGCGAAAAAAAGCCCTTTGTTTTTCACCCCTAAAAACCCTGAAAAATCCGGGATAATGGTTAGCACCGTTCCAAAACTAAAAACGATGAGAAACAAAACAACGGACGGATTGGCCACGCGTTTTTCAATCAATTCATCCTTGCGAAGTCGGAGGTGGCTTAAGCGCATACGATCCGGGTTTTCCACCGTTTCTTTTAGTTTAAACAACAACAATGCTGAAACCATTGAAACTGCCGCGGCAGAATAAAACAAAGCATTGAGATTAAAAGTTGCGGCAATCCAACCGCCCAACGCAGGCCCGGCGGCCATACCGAGTGAAGCAAACAAAGAGTGAAACCCCAGGGCTTCACCTCTTCTGTTGAACGGCACAATATCCGCCACATAAGCAGAGGTGCCGGTTGGGGTAAATCCGGTAGAAAATCCGTGAAAAAACCGAAGCAGTAAAAAACCGGCAACGGTAGTGACCATGGGATACAACAAACATATAATTAAGCAAACAACGACCCCAAAAACCATCACCGGAATTCGGCCAATCTTATCGGCGAGTTTGCCGCTAAACGGTCGGGAAAGTCCTGCCGTAAGTGTAAATAGCGAAATGATTAACCCCACGTATTGCTCTCCTCCTAGTTTGGCCAAATAGGCCGGTAATTCTGGGATTAACATGTTAAAACTAGAAAAAAAGAAAAATGAACTCGCCGCCAGCAAAATAAAATCGGTGGAAGCGTACGGAGGTAATTTTAATCTTTTGGACACAAATTTGTATTAGCGTGCAAAGGTACGCGCTTCATTAATCATAAACAGATTTTCCATAAAAGCTAACAAAATGGTTATAAAATTTAATGTACTTTTGTAACATGAAGATAATGCACGGTGTATTGCGGACATTCTTAAGCCTCCTACTCGTTTTGAGTACGGGTGGTTTTTCCACCTACGCGCACTTCTGCAAGGGAGAAATGGTAGCGGGTTCGGTTATTATTCCCGCTGATCCATGTGAGAAGATGGCTGAAAAATCTTGCAGTCAAAAAAAACATCAAGAAGGTTTTACGCCAAACTGTTGCGAAAGTGACATTCATTTTTTTCAAACTGCACCCACCAAACACGAAGAAGTCCAGCCGGATTTCCAAATTCACAACCAACAAGCTCCGGCATTATTTGTCAATATTGTATTAGAAAACCGCAATGCCATTTGCCCCGACCTAAAAATTTGGGCGCCACCTAAAATCCCTTTATACATTTTATTGGAAAATTTCAGACTATGATTTTTTCGATTGAACCAGACCTCGTCATTTAATAAACAATCAAAAAAAAATAGTCATGAATACCAAAATCAAATTTTTAACAGCACTTCTCATCATTATCTCTACCAGTGTATTTGGTCAGAGAAAAATCGAAACCACATTTAAGGTGGATGGTTTATGTGAAATGTGCAAAAAACGCATTGAAAGGTCACTTGAAGTCAATGGCGTCATTTTTTCCGAATGGAACATAGACACCAAAGAGTTGTTTGTGGTGTATCGTCCGAAAAAAATCACCATTGAGGAAATCCACCAATTAATCAACCAGGCCGGTCACGACACCGAATCTTCTTCTGCTCCCGACACGGTGTACAACCAAATTCACCATTGCTGCCAGTATCGTGGGGACATACGTTCTGAAGAAATGGCCATTCCGCCAGATACTGTTGCGCCTTATTCCCCGGAACACATAAAAATGCTTCAAGAGTAATCATGAAGCGCTTTATTTTTGGGCTGTTTCTGGCAATGCTTTTCGCTGCCGGAAGCGCACATGGGCAAGGTACGCTCATTGGGAAAATCGTTTATGAAGAAGATGGCGAACAAAAGCCACTTTATGGAGCAAATATTTGGTGGGAGGATTCGGATGTTGGAACTACCACCTTAGAGGACGGAACTTTCGAGATTGAATACGTTTCGGAAAGCAACATTTTAAATGTGAGCTTTGTGGGATTTAAGCGAATCCGACAACCCATTGAGGGTCGTCCCAAAAAAATCCCACCCCTGATAATGGAAGAGGGCGATTTATTACAAGCGGTTGAAGTCAGGGAAGTCATTCGCGCCACCGAAATTAATACCAAGTCGGTTTCACTCACCTACGAAATCAACAAAAAAGAACTCCGCAAAGCTGCGTGTTGTAATGTAGCCGAGAGCTTTGAAACCAATCCGGCTGTGGATGTGAGTTTTTCCGATGCCATTACCGGAACCAAGCGCATTGAAATGCTCGGACTTTCGGGGAAATACGCGCCGGTTCAGATGGAGAATATCCCCTTTGGTCGCGGATTGGCCACCATGACGGGTTTGACTTTCCTGCCGGGCCCCTGGGTTGAAAACATCCATTTGAGCAAAGGCGTAGGTTCCGTGGTCAACGGTTTTGAAAGCACCACAGGACTCATCGACGTTGAACTTACCGGGCCGGCCATGTCTGAACGTACGCATATCAATGCCTATGTGAATTCCGGGGGGCGAAATGAACTCAACTTTGTCAATGTAAAAAAACACAACGACACCTGGTCGTCTGCACATTTACTACACGGAAGTAGTGTGCCCATAAGATGGGATGTCAATGACAATGGCTTTATCGACATGCCTTTAAGCGCCCAGTTAAACGGTGTCAGTCGATGGCGCTATACGGCGGATAATTGGCAGGGACAATTTGGTGCACATTACATTTATAACCGGAATCGTGGTGGACAAACGGATTATGATTTTACGGGCGATAAAGATGATGACCATTGGGGGATGGAAGTTGAAAATAAACGGTTTTCGGTTTTTTCCAAAACGGCTTATCTTTTCGATGGCGACCGACAAAGCAGTGTCGGACTTATCGCCAATGCCTTTACCCACCGTCAGGACGCCTTTTTTGGTCGGCAAGATCTCTTTGGGCAACACGACGGCGTTTATCTCAACCTGATTTATCAAAATGGAAGTTCATCTAGCGGGGAAAGCGACTGTGATACACCAAAGGATAAATTTATTTTTCAATCGGGATTGAGCATGCAATACGACAATGTGGAAACCATTTTGACCGATAACCGTCCCGGACAGTTTTATTCCAACAACTCCTTTATCCCCCGCGAAGAAATCGTAAGCGGTGTCTTTGGAGAAACACAGTGGAAACCCTCGGATAAGTTTGATGCGGTGGGTGGAATACGGGCGGATTACAGCAATATTTTTGGGACATTTTTCACCCCCAGGTTACACCTCCGCTACGAACCTCAGGAAAACTGGATCATTAGAGGTCATGGGGGAGCGAGTCGTCGTGCGCCTTTGCCCATACAGGAAAACCTAAACGTCTTGGGGTCCAATCGCTTTTTCTCCAGCCAACGAAACTTTGCTTTTTCTCCCGGCGGACGAGATGCGGGGTTATTCCCACTAAACTTTATGGGCGGTATTTCTCCGGACTTGGAGCAAGAAAGGGCTTGGAATTTTGGACTGAGTTTACAGCACGAGTTTAGACTTTTTTACAGGAAGGGCTCAATCGTTTTGGACGGATTTTATACCCACTTCGACAATCAATTGGTGGTTGACATGGACTACCACCCGGAAATGTTTCGTTTGTACTACGGTGAAGGCGGATTTTCTCGCGGCGCCATGTTCCAAATCGATTACGAAGTTTGGCGTCGGTTTGACGTTCGGATGGCCTATAAATTTTTGGATGTCCGACAACCATTTGAAGAAAGTGGTTTACGCGAAAGTCCACTTATATCACCCCATCGGGCCTTTGTCAACTTAGAATACGAGACCCATAGCAAGTGGGGTTTTGACTTAACTGTAAACTGGTTTTCCAGTCAGCGCTTACCCGACACCCACCTAAGTCCGGAAGTCTTCCAGCTGGATACCCGATCACCATCGTTTTTTATCTTAAACACCCAGGTGCGTAAAGATGTCAACAACAAACTTTCATTATTTTTAGGGATTGAGAACCTCCTTGATTTCCGTCAGGAGAACCCGATTGTGAACGCGGCCAATCCGGATCGGGCCAATTTTGACGCGAGCATGATTTGGGGTCCTATTTTTGGGAGAATGGCGTATTTGAGAATGGATTACACCTTTTGATGGTTAGATGCGCGGTATTCAAAGGATTTTATTCATCCGGCAAAACCAGAAATCCAGCTATTAAAAACATCTCAAAGATGAATCATTTATGTCTTGAAGGCGATAAACAGCCTGAAAACTGAATCGTTTTATTGGTTTTTGGAAACCGGAAATATCCGCATAAATAACAATTTCAGGGGAAAATCTAAAAGGAATCTTTTTCCACAATGGGTAAAGGTTTTTGGAGTGGATTCTTTAATTATTTACAGAATGTCAAACAATCAAAAAACCTGCGTTTTTTTACTTCGGAGATTTAGTCATTAAAACAACCGAAGATCTCAAACTTCCTTTCAATTTGTTGCATTACAGCGACCATGGCCGCGCCGGACAGAAAACCGGAATACATTTCTGAAAAACCCAATATCCTGAATAGGTGATAAACTGCCCAGGCCACTAAAAAGGATTTTACGAATTGAATGGTGCGCAACATGATTTTTGCGACCTTAGAGTCAGATTTTGTTGAATTAGGTTTTTTCGATTCAGAGGCACCTTTAAATAAGTCTCTCTTGATATTAAAAGCTAATTTAGTCATGATTACAATGTTTAAAAAGATTAAAATTAATTTTTTGGTTGATCCTTCATCTCCATTCCCTTGATTCTCGCTTTCCAGTTGTGAATATTGCTATTGAGCTGTAAAACAGATGAAATGACGACAAAAAATATTAGCAATCCGGATAAAGCAAGGGTTATGCCAATCGCGGAGGATGTCCAAATTCCCAGTCCGATGGTCGCTATTGCAACTGCTACGATAAAGACTGTAGCGTAAACATGCTTGATGTTTAATTGCAAAACCATGTGATGGAAATGCGTTTTATCGGCCTTGAACGGACTTTTTCCGGCTTTGATGCGCTTGCGATATACCCGTAATGAGTCCAAAACCGGTAAGATCAAAACCGCAACTACACCAATTTCAATGGTCGAGGCTGAGGGTGTGTTTCCCGCTAGTTGGATAAGCATGATGCCGGAAACCACCAGAATAAAACCCAACACCAGGGATCCCGCATCGCCCATAAACACCTTTTTGGTTTTGCTGAAATTAAATCGGAGAAAACCCACCAGCGCACCAATCAGGGCCATGAAAATATACATCAATCCCGTGGCCTCAACCAAATAGGCTAAAACCGTAAAGGTGATGAGGGAAACAATGGCCAACCCGGCAGCAAGGCCATCAATGCCGTCCATTAAATTAAAGGCATTGACTACACCCGTAATAACCAATATGGTAAGGCCGTACTGCGCCAATTCAGGAATTTCGTAAATACCCATAAAACCGATCAGGGATTCTATGCGAATGCCTTGTGCGTAAATGTAGTGGGCAATTAGAAGCTGAATGGCCAACTTTAATGATGCCCGGAGATCCATCTTATCGTCGATGATGCCCATGATGAGCAATATGGTACTTCCGGCTAAAATGTTTTTATACAACCAAACGTCTTGCCCCATGGTCAGCGATAAGGTCAACGCCAATAGTGCAGAAATAAAAACCGCAATTCCACCGATCAATGGCACGCTATTTTTGTGCACTTTTCTCGCGTTTGGCTTATCGACCAATTGCATCCGCATGGCCACCAAACGAAAGTATGGTATTAATAGTAATGAAAGAGCAAATGCGGTAACGGCTGTGATTACAATCATGTAGTTCATGGCAATGCGAATTAAATGTTATTTGATGTTTTGAGGTGAGCAACACCTTTATCCAACAAGGTTTGGTAGGAAACATTTGCTGCATTGGGTATGACAGACATTTTCTTTTGACCAGTAAGCGCTTCTTGTACCAGAAGATGGTATTTAAAAGCAACATTTTTCCAAGTATATCTGCGTTTGGCAATGGCTTGTAGATTTTGACTCATTTCCTTTAAAATGGTTGGCCCTAAAGACTCCACTTGCGCAATCAAATCTTCGCAGCTATAGAAATACAAAGCACGATTTTCAGTCGTAACTCTGTTATACGATACACCATAAGCAATAATAGGTAACCCCAAATACATGGCTTCAACCAATGAAGGGTTGGTGCCTCCGGCAGAATGCCCGTGAATATAAACGGATGCATTAGAGCGCAACATGTCGAGTTGCTTTTGATCGTAAATCGGATCAAGTATGAATATGTTAGAGTGATTTTGATACTTAGCTTTTAAGTTTTTTCCATATTCGCTTTTTCCCCAATTCCCCACCATCACCAGTGGCATTTTCTCCATAATGGAAAATGCTTCAAGCACGACATGAACGTTGTTTTCCGGCTCTATCCGACACACCTTAAAGGCATAACCACCTACCAAAAACGGATACTGCTCAATGGCTGATTTGGTGATTTTAGGATTCATTGTATGGTCGGCGCCGTATTCGATAATTCTACTCAAGCTGCCGTAGCGAGCAGCTGTGTAATCCTGAATGGCTTCATTATCGGAAATATCAATGTGGGAATATTTTACTGCAATGGATTCGGCCCAAAACAAATACCATTGGGCGAGAAGATTCCATTTATCGCGCTTCCACTCTATCCCATCAATTGAAATGATGATTTTTTTATTGGTAAAGAGCTTGACAAACGGCAGCATCCATGCACCTGCTACACCTAAAATCAGCAACACATCCGAAGTGAACATGGCGTGAAAAATGGATAAACTATCGTAAAATATACTTTGAATTCCATTGGCTTCAATGGGTAAATACTTCAAATTAGCACCTTTGTATTCTTTTTTGCGAACTTCTTTGCCATAAGTTTTACCCGAACAATATACGGTGATGTCGTAGGTGTTGCCCAAGTCAGAAATCAAATGCTCCGTTAGCGTTTCGAAACCACCGTAGTTGGCTGGCACACCCACAGTTCCGATGATGGCAACTCTCTTTTTATCTTTGGCTCGCATGGCGTTCGTTTTATTGTTGCCATTTTGATTGCCAAAAAAATGCCTAATTGCAGAGCCTTTGCAATTCAAATACTTACGAATTTTGCGCAGCAAATTTATTCCAAAAAATGGAAAATTTTAGATTTTTTGGAAAATTATTGATGTAAAATTGAGTCTGCTCTAAAAAGTCCCTTTCTGCAAAAATATTCCTTGTCGATAGACTTTTGAATCCTCACTTGCTCCGGTTCAAAAATCCCCTCGATTTTGATTGAAATCATCTTTTTTAGAGTGGACCCAAAATTTGAACGATCCGAAGAATGAAATTTGATTCCGAAAAAATTTCAACCCGTTCCAGGGCAGCTTTAGATAAATTTGAATATTGTCGTCCACATATATTCAATAATGCTTGTTGAAGATCGGCAGTTTTTCGGGAATCCACGGCAAAACCCGTTTTACCTTCTTCAATAACTTCAAGAATACCACCAACCGGTGGCACAATAGCCGGCAATCCATACGCCATACCCTCGATGATGGTCAGGCCAAAAGTTTCAATCCAACCATCAGAACGGGATAAATTTACAATCACATCGGCCCAGCTGTAAAATGGGTGCAAATCGGATTGCGCACTGTAAACTGTGAGGTTGTCGGAAAATTTTGTGTCATTAAAAAAAGAATCGATTTCAATTTGATTCGCATTA
This sequence comes from Cryomorphaceae bacterium, assembly GCA_020832345.1. Taxonomy (GTDB): domain Bacteria; phylum Bacteroidota; class Bacteroidia; order Flavobacteriales; family Schleiferiaceae; genus CSBr16-58. The sequence continues at coordinate 9,250 of JAFIEY010000025.1, forward strand.
ATGACCAAACGAAAGTTTTTATCGGGATTGTTCTTGGCCAATTTTACAAATTCAAAAACGCCCTTGTACTTCTTGAGAGAGCAAACCATCAATATATTTCCACTAAATCCCTCCCTTTTATTTTTCCGTGCCTTTTGCAAAAAAACATCCTCAATGGCATTATATACCAAATGATTTTTTACACAATTGGTGTGGTGGCTTTCTTCCACAAACCGGGAAACATTAATGATGTCCATGGCGGTAATTTCCACCGTGAAAAACAACCACCACTTTAACAATTTGGGTTTTACCGTACTTTCATGGATGTGGTAAATCACCCTACAACCTCTTAATTTTCCAGCCCAGGCAGCACCAAAGGGCAACACTGTATTGACGTAAACCACATCGCTTTTCCGCAGAAAAAACAACAACCTAAAAAACAATAATAGTTGGGAAATGGTAAAGTTGACCAATCTAATCCACGGATTGTTAGCAAAGACATACCAATGCCCATGGGTTTCTATTCCCTCCAAATCGGACAGGAATCCCTTTTGATGGCCCGAGGTAAAAAGATGTACCTCAAAACCATGGTGCGGCAAAGCACGCAGCAATTGCGACAGCACTTTTGGACTGCCACTAAAATCATTGAGCAAATGGGCTGCAATGATTCTATTTGAATATTTTTTTACCATTGACTGTATATTTTTTTCAATTGCTCACCGCGGCGATCCCAATGAAACACTTCTTCAAACTGTTTGCGTGCAGCCATTCGCATGGCGCGATGCTTGTCAGGGTAAGCATATAGCGTGGTCAAAGCGCGGGCTAATTTTAGCACCGTATTGTCGTAATCTTGATGGGGAATGGCAAAACCACACTCGGAGTTAATGAATTGCCCCGGACCTTCATTGTCGAGACAAATGACGGGAACGCCAAAGGAAAGCGCTTCCGGCACCACCATCCCGGCACCCTCATGGGAGGGAAACAGGAACGCCGAAGCCTGAGAAAAACGCTTCATGAGTTCACTGCGCTCTATCCAGGAAATAAATTTCACGTAGTCCGTTATGCCTTTTTCTTCAGCAATTTTTCTCAACAATGGCTCCTCCGGCCCACTGCCGACAAGGAGTAATTCACAGCGCAATTTGTCTTCCGCATTGAGATTATTTACAAAATCTCCAAATGCATGAAGGGTTAGATCAAATCCCTTTAGGGGCACAAATCTACCCGCAGAAATAACGGTAAAAGGCATACCGGAGGCAAGTTCTTTTTCCCAGCCAAAATCTTGGGTTGCCACAGACGGAATTATAGAATAATTTTTCTTTAGTCTTAAGGTTTTTGGCACTTCCACATTCATACACCATATATGATCTGCTTTAGTCCTTGTTTTGCGAAGCGCGGGGGAAAGTCGCCAAAAATACTGTTTTACCCACATGGTAATTACATCCTTTACCCGGTGTTTTTTATCGTAATACTTGAGATATTGAACCGGGATTTGCGGGTGATGCCCCACGGGACCCCACACAAATGGCACTTTTAATTTCCACAAAAAAGACGGCGACCAGTCGTTGTGAAAATTGAGGTTATGGGCCAGATCAAATTCAATTTTTTGCTTTTTAATAAAGGATACGACACCGCGCTGCCACATAAGATAATACAACATAGCACCACGACCTCCGCGTTTCCAAAAGCGCATCCAGTAGGGCGTATCATAATACAGAAAAAGCATGTTGTCGTATTCCTTTTGCGGGTTTTCGGCCATGTACTTTTCAATCGCGGGTTTGTTATTTTCCCGCGTTATGGCAATGACTTTGTGAAATCGGGCAATCTGAAACACGAAATTCCATCCCATTCCATCCTCGGAACCCTTATAGGGATTTACAGCATAAGTAGTGGCAACAACGGTCTTCATTTGGCACTTCGTGTTTTTAATATTTTGGCGGGAACACCGCCTATGATACTATTGGCCGGAAAGGATTTATTGACAACAGCACCTGCAGCAATGATGCATCCATCCCCAATTTGCACGCCATCTAAAATGGTCACTTTACTTCCTATCCAACAATTTTTTCCGATGTAAATTCCTTTGCGGGTTACGCCTTGAAAACGAATTGGGGTTTCCAGGTCATCGGCTACGTGATTTTCCGGGTGACAACTCAAATACTGACCCACAATACAATCGTCATCAATGGTCAATCCGCCAGCACCACCCAAATAAGCATATTCACCAATACCGACGTTATTTCCAATGGTAATATGTTCACCGATATGATTCAGAGACGTTGAAACCACTACACGGCTATATGCGCCTATACTTACATTATTTCCGAGGGTAATGCCTTTTTTTCCTAGGGCACTCAAATACACCCGATCACCGAGCTTTAGAAATTTTCCAAAGGTGATTTTGGGGGTGTTAAAAAAGCGAACACCTCTTCCCAGCAAAGCCATTTTTGGGTTTTTTCCCAGAAATAGCAATTTACATCCGCGCAACATACTCCACACTTGATCCCAGATAAAGGAAATCAATCCCACTGTATTCAAATTCGGATCAAAGGAAAAATTGGGGTTACGCATGCGGATGATTCGCTGTACAAGTCCCTTCATGTTATATGAGTTTCTGGGTTATATTATTTGAAATCAATTGCATGGTAAGCTTGAGTTCGATGTTTTCCACCGGAATATATTGCCCGCGGTTGCGACGGCTCAATTTCCCAAAGAGATTGAGATAATCGTGTGTCAATCGAGTAATGGTAACCTCGTCTAATTCTTGTTTGCGCTTTAGGATAACCTGCGGATCGGCATAAAGGAAAAAGTTGAGGTTGGGTTGCATAAGCAAGGCATAACCTGCGCGAAGAAACCATTTGGGCAAACGGATATTGCTGCGAACGCTGTCGTTGATAAAATCAAAATAATACCTGTCGTAAAGGACTACATGTCCGCGAAGCACGTGTTTGAAATAGATAACAAACTGCCCAACCAGATAATCGAGGTAGTAATATCCAAACCGCAAAAGGGAACTGAGAACATTTCGGTTGTTTCCCTGGCGAGGCAAAGTATCTGCAGCTTGTTTTTCCGCTTGAGCTTTCCCTACCACCATGGCTTTTAGAATAGGCAGCAGTGAAGGACGGTGACGTATGACCACCACCCGACGACGAAGTTTTTTCTCAATTTCGATTTTGGTGTGTTCGATAATGGTTGATTTTCCGGCACCATCAACTCCGCTAAAGGTTATGATCATGCCTTTTTGCGAAAACATTTGAATCAAAGTATCCCAAATATAGGTGATGGTGTTTTTTATTTTGGCCCATCCCATGTTGAAGGATTTTTTTAGCATATATACTTTTAATGATTTTAAGGCTGAAGTGTCGCCCACATAGACCCCGTAAATCAGGTCATCCGTTTTTTGTTCGCTTTTACTCATGAGCAATTCAAAAGGCATATATTTGGCGGGCACTTGCTGGCCATTTAATCCGTAAAACAATCCGATAAACCTAGCCGTATCAAGCAAACTGGCTTTTTTAACGCGATTCAAATCGCGCTCCGCATGATCGATAATGGTTTGAATATCCATGTAAACCGTTTGTTTGCGCTTTAACTGGTGGATAAAATCAACGCTGAGTAAACCGTTGTCTTGTGTTATGACAAACAAATTGGTCATCGAGCGTTTGGACACTACTTTAATGTGATCCACCAATGGGTGATTCCTCAAATATGCAATGGTCTTTTTAGCATCATCTCTGTGAATACACATGTCCAAATCGGAATAAGCACTCAACTTTTCCGGCGCGTTGTTAGAAAGCTTTAATCCGGCATAGGGTTTTTTGTCAAGGTGGTCGAATAAATCGAGGATGACCAAACCGCGAACATCTTCATTTTTTTGTAAAACATAACTTAGTGCTTCATTCCACACATCGAGCAACCACTGTACCTGAACGTGCCAATTGGTTTGCAAATTATACACCTCCAAATAGTTGAGGGTATTGAGCAGCAGATAACCGCGCAACAACTCATCCATGGACTCTTCGTAAAACAATGCTTGATTCTGAAAGCTTTTTAATTCCGCATAAATTTCCTTCCAACCTTTGTGCTCCATCAGCACACCTTTCTGAATTCCAAAATGAAAAAAGTCAAAAGCTTTGGGGTAATTATCGGAAGCGAGTTCCCAGTCATACACAAAAAGGGATCTGTTTTTACCCACATACATATTCCAAGGCGTAAAATCACCGTGGGCAAAGTGGGTAATGATGCGATTGGTTTTAATGGATTCCGTGAGTAATTCCAGCTTTTTAATAATGCCTGCCGGAATTTTAAAGTTGCGGTTTTTAAGCGCTTCCAATCGTTGGGGGATTTGGTGTAATTCCGCAAATTCCTGCCCGGTCATTTCGCGGGCCGATTTGGTCGCCATTTCATCAATGGCCTGCACGTGTTCCACCATCAAAGCTTTATGGCGAAGGGTATGATCGTTTGAGGTGGAAAGCTCTGCCCCGTGATTTCCGGTGGCCAAAACTTTAGGGTAGGTAAAAGTCCGAATGGAAAGTTGATCCAGTATAGAAAGGTTTTCCACTTCGCGGTTGATCAACCCGGTGGATTTTTCTGAAATGCTGATTTTGGCAAATGAAGGAATCGCATTTGCCTTGTACAATACGTATTTTTGATTGGGGCCGGTGGTGCCGGTAAACAATGACCAGTTTGAAGAAAAGGGATCGACAAAGGCGCCCTCTTGATTTTTAGGAAGGGTAAATACAAATTTGGCAAACACCAAACGCTGCAAACGAAGGGCAAAAATAAGGCGAATTAAAAAGGCAAACAATCCGGCGCGAAACCCGTCAATATTGTAAAAGCGCAAGAAGGTGGGCTTATTAGCACCGGCGGGCCAAATCCAACGAATACTGCCATCCGGATTTTTGATGGCCAAAAAACGAGCTTCCGTCGTTGGCACTCCATCTTGCAATTCGGTGTTTACGTTGAGATTGTTTAGTATTACTTTCATAATTCGGGTTAAAAGGGTTGACACAAAGTGTAGCTTGACCCTAAGAACGCCAATAGTCGTGCCCGGAGAAAAACCACCTGTTTACCAATTACTTGGCAAATAAAATCTCGCTAAAACATTCCAAATTTTGGAAAACAAGCGGTAATTTGGAAAAATTACCATTCTTGGAATCTGCGCATCACACGGGCAATATTATGCCGGGCTATTGCAATTTTGAATCTGCTCCGAAAAGTCCCTTTCTGCCAAAATCTTCATTGTCGGTAGATTTTTGAATCGTCACTAACAGTTAGTTAGCGCCGGCTCTATAATCTCCTCTGCGTCGATTTTGATTGAAATCATCCTTTTTAGAGTGGACTCAACATTGGAATCCCTAAACGTTTCAAATGCAATTTCTGTCGGAGGGTAAGCAAGGTGTTTTTCTGAAACGAGATATACAATATCACCAATTGATAAAACAGAATACCGTAATTTGATTCCCCAAAGATTCCAAATTCTGTAAACGAATTAATGATAATGGGAATCAACAAACAAAAGAGCATAAGTTTCTTTTCACTGTCCTCTCTCAAAATCGCCCTAAAGGTAAAGAGCATTTGAAAAAACACCACGGTAAGACCGATAAATCCCAAATTCATCAAAACCTGCATAAAAGTATTGTGGGTCATTTTTCCCGGATAGGTATGTGCACCCTGAAAATACTCCTTGTAGTCGATGCGCATAAAACCAAAACCCAGAAGTGGTTCTCGCGGCAAACCTTCATTAATAAGGGCTTCCCAAAAGGGCAAGCGTCCGGTAAGGCTCATAACTTCCTCCATGCGCTCAGGATCACCATCTTTTAATACGACCTTATAAATGGCCAAAGGAGCAACCACAATCATCACAGCTATGGCGCCCAGTGCAAATTTTCGCTTCTCAGATTGCAAAACGTGAAATCCAATAATGAGAAGGGCACCGATGAGCGATGAACGAGAACCCGTGGCCATCAAGCCGTAAAACAGAACCAACAATTTAAAAATCGTCCACCAGCGATGGTGATTTCTTCGAAGATCAAAAAGCAACCCGGCCACGCCAACCCCTGCCAACATACCCAGTTCATTAGGATTCATAAGATACCCCCCCAATCGCGCTTCCTCTCCCCCATGGGTTAAACGATAAAACACGTCCGGGGCAATCCACATCCCCAACACAAAAACCAGAATCAATGCAAAAGCGCTGTTTCCAACCAAATTATACATTCTTATTTGGTGATCCTTATAATACAAATCCAGCAAATACAGGCTCTTCACAAAGAAAAAACAAAACACCAAGGTCTGGGAAGTCATAAACCATTGAAGTGCACTGTACCCAACATCGGTGCTCCACATCAGGGATGCAAAACCCAGCAAAAGGTACAGACCGTAAAATAAAATGGCCAAGGGATTATTTCCTTTGAGCGAATCCACCGCCCCGTGCTGCACAATACTCTGATATACCCGGTAAGAAGCCAGCAGCATACCCATCCGACCGACCACCTTAATGGCGCGGGTTATCATCACATTTTCACTCCAGGTAAAAAAACAAGCAATCATGAGAAGAAGAACAACGAACAATTGCAAGTTGGTCTTCTTTAAAAAAGTCGCATTATCGATTCGCTGGTTTCTCATGGGCCATTAGCGATATAGTTTGTCCATTTGCTCCACAATAATAGGCCAGGAAAATGCTTTGGCAATCATTTTTTTGCTCTGTTCCCTCAAATCATCACCTTGTCCATCTTCATACATTTGCGCCATCTGTTCAAGACCGAGCACCAAATCGGGAACGCGACTATTCGGAACAGAAATCCCCGCATTGTAATCTGTAATATAAGTCCCTACATTTGTCGCTTCGGTTACGAGGGAAGGAACACCCAGTGCAGCCGCTTCCAAAACGGCGGAGGGCAGCCCCTCATTCCGGGAAGGATGCGCAAAAACGTGCATTTGGGCTATCAACGCATCCTTATCCTCGCCAAACTTTTTACCAAATAAAATCACGTTTTCCAGCTTCTTTTCCGCAATAAATTTTTCGATAAACTTTCGTCCATCACCATCACCAATTATCCAAAGCTCAGTGTTTTCACGGGTTTTACAAAAAATATTGAAAGCGTGGAGGAGCATGTCCAAACCTTTGGTGTGAATATCCAACCGACCGACAAACCCGATGGTAAAAGCTTCGTTTTTGACTACATCAATTTCGTTTTGGGTTGTGGGCGTAAACCCATACGGCAATAGAATTAAATCCTTTTCAACCTTTAGCATTTGCAGTCCGATGATTTCACTCGCCCCGATGCAGTGAATGCGATGGGCATTTTTTAGGAGCGCTTTTTCAAAGAGTTGGGCATATAATTTTTTTCGCAACTGACCTCTTTCCATGGCAATAACGTTGTACGCACCATGTGGGGTCAGGACATATTTAATGCGATGTTTTGCAAAAAATTTTCCGAGGGTTCCGTACACCGGAATCCAGCCGCCATGCAGGTGAAATACCGCCCCGGATTTTTGAAGTATGGCCGTCTTTAGCGCAGCATCAATCCCAAATGGATTTCTTTTTTTAGAAAACAACCGGGTGGTAAAATTCCGATCTGGATAATTGTGTGCAACATCCGCAGTAATGCCCCAAACCTCCACATTCCTTCCGGATGCAGCCTGCTCAGTTGCCAATTGGTAAACGACTTTATTGACACCGTTCAGCCGATCGGGGTTGGCTTTCCCTAAAATGAGATGAACGATTTCCATAGTTTAAATTTTCTGCGATGTAAAATGATCTGCCAAAATACAATCAGTAAAAACTGAGATCCGATTAAACCGATGATGGCTCCGGTGAGTTCGTAATTTGACAATAAATAACGGCCAAAGAGCAATGCAAATGCCAAACTTATCAGATAGCCGTAAAAAAAGAATTTATTTAGAATCAGTGCGCGAATGGCGATGCGGATGGGCTGACTGATATAGATGAAAATATACAGCACCGCCAGACCGCGCAGGACAAAGGCAAAGGAACGATATTCTTCCCCGCCCGCCAAAGTAAAAATGGTTTCAGGGAACAACAACACGGCAGCAATTACCGGCGCAAAGAGCAAGCCCGCTTTTCTGCTCACACCACCGAGGTAGTCAGAGGCCGCTTCCATGCTTTGGTTAATTTTTCCTGCGGTTTGGGGCAATACGTAGTTTTCAAAAGTTTGCAACAGCACATTGAGCACCCCAAATAGCGACTGTGCCAATCGAAGTGCTCCCAAAGCTTTTGCCCCCAAATATACCCCCGAAGCCACTACAAAAATATTTCCCGACCACCATTGCACAAGAGCAGTGGACAACAACCATTTACCATCTTTGACGTGAACCTTGGCATGAGTAAGCCAAAGTACAGATTCAAATTGCAGGGGTTTGGTAAACCAAATGGCCAAAATAAAGGGAAAAAAATAGGCTGCACCTACAAACCAAAACAGTTTTTCCACTGCTGCATTGCCCAGAAAAATAAAAGTAAGGATGGCGAAAAACTGTGCAAAGGCAGCCACTACATCCAGAATAACCGTTTGCTTGATGCGATCCAATGCCAACAAGGCCTTGCGAAAAAAATCGTGAAGAATAAAACCAAAGGCAAAGGGCAAAATAGCAAAGCTCAAATAGGGTGAATCAAAAATAAAATTGGCCAAAATCAATCCGATGACCAACAAGATACCAAAAGTTACTTGTGCCCAAAATGCAAAAGACAAATACACGGATTTGTTTTTTTGTGAAAGTATGTGAACCTGAAAGGGCTGAGACACCAAAGCTCCAACTGCACTAAGCACCAAATACAAACCCAAAATAACGCCACTGTAAATTCCAAATGAGCCGACATCCAGGGTACGGGCAACAATGATGGTCAGCAGAAAACTGCTCCCACTAAAAACTGCCTGATCAAACAGGATAAGATGTTTTTTGGAAATTTGCACCCTTTAAGCGGTTTTAGCTTTGGTCTTTAGTGGAAATATTTTGTTTTGCAAAAATCGGAAAACCTCCATGAGAAAGCTCGGATTATATCCGGCACGATTTAAGACAAAATGCACATTAGGCAATTCAAACTCCGATTTAATCACCTCCACATCATGGATAAATTTGGCCGGGGTCAATCGCGCATCCAGAACAACAAAATTGCAATCCGCAATGGCCATCACCGCGAGATAACTGTCTTTGTGAATATAACTATTGACCACAACGGTCATTTCAAAATTTTCCGCCGCCCTGTGAATCGCCGACTGAATTTGATCGGTGGTAAAGGTTCGTATTTGTTGGGTTGAAATGGCCATTTCATAAATGGAATCAGACTTTTGAACCGGCGTCATAGATTTGTCACCATTGGAATTAAACGAAACCAACAGGGTTTTTCGCCCTTGACTTTCCAATACCTTTAGCAAGTTCTTCGCAATAAAGCCCACACCCTCTTTTTCCGAAAACCCGTTAAACACCAGTATATTTCCGGGTTTTACCAATTCTTTCACTTCCCACTTTGTAAGTATTTGTTTGAAAAATTGAAACTTATTCTCTTGTCCTTGAATTTTGGGAATTAATCCGGATAGCGGAATGGTTGAATTGGATTCAATTGTTTCGGAATTATTCACCCTGGCTTTGATGGCATGAACAATGAAAATAAGCAAAAGGGCCGCCATCATTCCAAGGATGGTTGACACAATTTTGATGATGGCGTAATTAGGTGACACCGGCTCTGGACTAATGTCAGCCGGCGTAATGACCCGGTGAAAGGCGATGGTTGCCGAGCGCGCAATTTCGGCCTCAATTTTCTTTTGGTTTAAAAAATTGTACGATTGCTGAAAAATTTCAAATTCGCGATTGAGAATGGTAATCATGCGTTCCTTTTCCGGCACATCGATAAAAACCTGTTCTGCCCGGGCAATATCCTCCGAGAGGTTTTGATACTTTACTTGCAGGTTTTTACGGGTATTACTGATGCTTTCGGTTAAATAGCTGGTGAGGTCACGAATTTTTTCATCGACCACTTTTACCCGTTCATCGCGATCGGTAAATTCGATGAGTAAATCCTTTTTTTCCGCTTGTAAGGCTTTGATGTTTTTTACAATTTCGGTGGAGAGCAGATCAGTAAAAGCCTCGAAGTTGGGTGCCAAATCGAGGAAATTGTCTTTACCACTGGCGATATAGGTCTCCAATTCGCGGATGGCATCCAAACTCATTTTTAAGTTGACTTGCTGAATTTTCAATTGGGAAATTTTACGCAAATCGGTTTCTGTCTCTTGATGGATATTGGTTATGCGCTTTCGGTTTCGGTAGTCGAGGATGGCGAGTTCCGATTCGCCGAGCTGCTGGGAAATCTCTTTGATGCGCTCGTGTAAAAAACCAACGGTTACGTCTGCTGCGCTAAATTTGGTTTGGATATAATCATCGATATAGGCTTCAGCAATGGCGTTTGGCAGCAAGGCGGCTTTTTCAGGGTTGGCCGAGCGATAACTGATGCGTACCACCGGGACCTCTTTATCCACCGGGGTTACGTTTAAATCCCCAATTATTTTCTCAATCAACCTTCGCCGACTAAAAATCTTAAACTCGTAATTATCCACCAAATTGATGTCGGGACGTATTTTCAGAAGGGCATGATTGATGTCCACAAATATTTTTGACGAACCAACTTGTATGGTGTCCCCCATTTTGCCTTTTACGGTGCCTACTCCCTCTCCCGAAATGGAAAAAGTTCCGTGGTTGATCATAGAAAGTGAAAACGTTTGATTCCTTTCCACCTCTGTCATTTCTACAGGCAAAATGAAAATAGGCGAATCATTGTAAAGTTCACTTTTGCGAATTTTCCCTACTCTAAATATTTGCACGTCAAAGGATAAATTATCCAGTGCCTTGGAAATGATGGTATGCGACTTAATAACTTCAATTTCCGCGTTGAGTTTTTGGGACGAGGCAAAAATATCGAAATCTTTAAACAAGTTGCTCTCTGGCACACCTTCGTCGGAATCGGCCAAACGCAGCTTTGCAGTGCTTTCATAAACAGGCACCACGTAGCTGAGGTATTTTTTAGCCGTGAGAAAAGCCGCGACCATAAACACCAATATGATGGGCCACCCTCGCAAATATGGACGTAAAAAATTCAACGATTCAATCATTATTGCTTGTGTATTTTACAAAAGTGCTCCCATAAAAATGGCTGCTGCCGTAAGGGTCGTGGAAAAAGGAATAACCGTGGCAATCCTCCGATCAAAATTCTTGTGCTTTTTCGAAGGCACAACCACTACGTCACCGGGATGAAGATTAATGTTTTTTAAATGATAATCCCCGGATTTGGTCAAATCGATATTAGCGACATGCACATTTTCTCCCACTTGTCGGAACACTTTGATGTAACGCATTTCGGCATAAAACTCAAATCCTTTACACCGTGCAATGATTTCTATTAGTGTGTTTTTTTCCTTATCAACATTGATTACTTGCGGATCCCGAACCTCACCCAGTATGGTAATTTCCCGGTTGAGCACTTTTATATCGACAATGGGATTCCGCACCCATTCGCCAAAATGAACCCGTAATTCCTCCTTGAGCTCAATGATGGTCTTGTTTTCGACTTTTAATGTACCCAACTTCGGCACCTCAATATTTCCGCGTGAATCCACCATCAACCATTTTCCATATACCTCGTTGGAATTATAAATCCCGTAAGATGAACCCACGCTCAAATCATCCTGACCCCATACGCTGATGGTAATTTTATCGTCTTTGCGAATGTGGTACTGATAGCCTTCATCATACAAAAAAACACTGTCGAGATCCTCAACAGTGTTATTTGCATTTTTTTGCCAAAATATATTGTGGGTCTTACAAGAACCCAAACCAAAAAGGGCTATCAACAGAATGAAAGAAAATCTTACAGTCATTACAATAGGGAAAGGAAGGATTTAAATATCGACTTTTTTCTACTTCTAAGTGCGTCGCGAATATCGTCAATTTTTTCCAAAGTCTTTCTAATCGTTTCTTCCAATCCAGATTCTTTTCTAATATAGTCAAAAGCCCCGTGTTTTAAGGAGTCCACGGCGGTTTGGATGTCTTCCTGAGCTGAGACCATCACAACAAATATGTTGGGATTAAAGCGCTTTATCTTCTTTAACACTTCAAATCCGCTATAAACATCCATATTGTGATCGAGAAAAATGATTTCCGGATTCTGGTGAAGTGCATCCAAACAATCTACGCCACTTTCAAAAATTGTGACGTCTGTTTGCCCCATTCCCTCTAGAATTTGCTTCATCATATTGAGGTGAAATGCATCGTCGTCAACCAGAAATATTTTTTTTACCGGGGTATCCATGTGTAAAAGCATTAATTTGTTTGAATTGCTATTGCCAAATTTAAACCGAAAATTCAAGTTGCTACAAAACATTACTTTAGCAAATTACACCCCGCTTATTTTTTCCAAAAAATGGCAATATTTCCAAAAAATGGAAAATTAGCGCAGCAAAACAAATGATATGACGACAAACCCTTTACAAAAAAACAACGCCCAATCCGATGAAATTCAGAATGGGCGTTGCGTTATTATTCCATTTGTGATGTGTTTATTTTTTCACTACTCTACCTGTGTGCAGGTCACCGTTCATGTCAATGACCATTATGATGTACAATCCGGGCTTTAGTCTGGCCAAATTCAAATCCAGGGTTGGATTGCGATTGGCGTCTCCCTCAAATACCGTCCGACCATCGGCGGTAACAACTTGCCATCTGTCCATTTTAACCGGATCACTTACACTAAAGTATTTGCGATCTAGGGTTACAGTGACATCACCTACGGTAGGATTGGGATATACAGTTAGGTTTTTCACTTCATTGCTGCCCTTGTGCTTGATGGTGTGACGGATGGTGTTGGTTACAATTGGCTCTTCAAAGTCGAAGATGATGTTGGCGCGATTGCGAAGGATGGCTCCACCCGCTGCATCTTTTTTGGGTTTCACGCGATACTTAAAGTATCCATGTGCACCTATTGAATCCTCAACAGATGGTGGCAAACCAATATGGATATAAGATACATCCAATTTTCCTTGTGGGCTCAAGGTATAGGTATATGGGTGGCTGGATGCAATAATCTCAAAAGAAGCAGGATCCATATCAGTCGGCAACTGGTTTTCGAGAAATACGTAGGTGGCTTCAAATGTACCGACATTCTCGAAGCGAATGGTATAGGTCACCCACTGGTCGCGGTTGATATACCCTTCTTCACCTTCACCTCTTGGTGTGGCCAACATATCGTTGGGGTCAATGGCACCTACAATTTCAATTTCCTCTTCTACGTGGTTGTTGGTTGTGTCCAAATCGTTTCCACTGGCCATGGCAGATGCACTGAGAATTTTTAATTGTCCAATGTAAGCATCAAGACCAACGCTATCAATAAGTGAAAGGGATATGACCTCGCCTACACCCAACTCGGGGAATGTCCACTCAAAGGTTCTTCCAAACTGGTAGGATGGTACACTGTCTGAGGATACCAGGTACAGGTGCTCGGGATAGGTGATTGACATGGTTACGTTTTCGGCTTTTTGGGTACCTTCATTTTTCACCATTAATACGGTTTCGTTGGTAAACCCTCTTCTCCAGGCAGTAGTGGCAACGTTTACACTTAAGTCGTAACCCATGGCCAGTGCCGTGACTGGAATTTCAATACTTACCGTATCAGAAGATGCTCCGATGAAATAGCTGACTTGGTTGCCCGTCCAGTGATTGCTTTTGATTTGCGGCTCCACAAAATCTTCCAGGGTACGGATGAAAAACACACCTCGGTTGTTGGAGCTAAAACGGGTGGTTCCTTCGTGGATGGCCAGACCGAGATTGGGCACGATGGCCTCGCCGGAATCGCGAACCCCATTATCGTTTTCGTCGTGATAGACAACACCAGTTACAACCCGGCCACCGACTTCCATTACTGAATTGTACTTGTTGATCTGACAGGTTGTAACCAACTGCTGAATACCCGAAGGCCAAAGGACAACCACGCTATCGACGTTGAAATTACTTCCAAGTCCAATGTGGATCTTATCGGTTTGTTGGCTGCCAAATCCGTTTACGGGCATCAACTGACGGTGTTGCCACACGCCACCTGCTTTTACCGAAACTCTGGCACCAATGGCCATGCGGTTGCTATTGGATCCTTGCAGTGAAAAACCAATCCAGTTGTTGCCGTTTCCATTGTTACAGAAAAGACGGGTTGGCCCTTCGGTGTGGGTTGAAACCGCCATATCCAACTGTCCGTTGCGGTTGTAGTCCGCGATGGCTATTCCGTAGGCTTTACCGATATTGGCGGAAACCAACTCGTCGTTTTTGCGCTCTAAGTTTCCTGTGCCATCATTGATGTAAAGGAAAGAAGGACTTTGGTCGTTGGTCACATAAGCGTCGAGGTAACCGTCATTATTTGCGTCAAAGAAAACCGCGCCGTGACCATCACCACCATCGGTTACGATAGCACCGGAAGTTTGTTTTTGGAAAGTTCCGTCACCATTATTGATGTACAAGTCGTTGTTTTGTCCGGAGGCATTTACCACGAGTAAGTCAAGGAAACCATCGTTATTGATATCACCCCAGGCAGCACCTACACTATTTTTCTCATCGCTTACAATATCGCCTTCGGTCACTTTTTCAAATTGGAAGTTTCCGAGGTTTTTAAATAAGGTGTTGGGTTTGTTGTCGCCATTGGGGATGAAAATATCCACCAGACCATCGTTGTTGTAGTCTGCAAGGATGGGCGCCATAGCACGCTCACTCACAGTGCTAACGGGCGTGTTGGTGATTCTGGTAAAGGTATTGTTTCCGTTATTGCGATACAGATGGTGGAATCTGGTGGAGAAAAAGTTGGTTATAACTAAATCCACATATCCGTCATTGTCAAAATCTGCAAAGGCAGCCCCGTGGAAATATTGAGGATGAATATCCAAACCGGAGTTATTCACTTTAGAGAAGTTTCCCTGACCGTTGTTGATGTACAACTGACTTTTGTGTTGTGTAGCGTTGACCAAAACCACGTCTTTGCGACCGTTGTTGTTGATATCGGCCCAAACGGCAGCAACAGTAGTACCCTTTGCCTCGGCGATGGGGTTATTATAAATCCTGGTAAAAGTTCCGTCGCCATTGTTTTTGTACAATTCGTTTTTGGCATTGGGGTCTTTGGTAACCACAAAAAGGTCTTCCCATCCGTCGTTGTCGTAATCTACCCAGCTCAAGTTCCAGCTATCGTTGGAAAGGGTGTCCATTATAGAAGGTGTGCAAGTGTCAAAAATGAGGTTGGCCACATCATTGGTATTGTTTTGAACGCCGCGACTAAATCTGGACTGATGTACACGGTTGTTGATTTTCCCTCTTACATTTACCGAAATACTCATTACCGTTCCGTGTGGAATTTGCGAACCGTTGGCTCTGGAAGCGGAAACGAGCGCTTTTACCTCACAGGTATAGTTATCGCCGCTATTTACCGCACCTTGATTGGCAAAAGTGATTCTGGTTTCACGGTTGTTGATATTCACCTGACCGGAATCTACAAGCACACCATTTTTGAAAAGTTTGGCAGAAACGGGAATCAATCCTGAAGCCAACTCAATTTCAAATTCTGTGTCGTCAATATTTACATTATTGTTAAGGCTGCAAGCCAATTCAACCTGATCTCCCGGCTTGGCATCAGTTCTATTGATGCTTCCGGTTTGTCTAAACTCGTGCGCCAAGGAAGATCCAAAATGGGTCATCCAGTTGTCGTTGAAATTGGTCGATAAAACCGCGATGTTTTCCGTTGCCTCTATGATTACGTATGGGCAATTAGAGTTGTTGCTGTTGTTTAATGGTCCTCCTCCGCGATTATTTCTTCTATTGCCTGAATTTCCGGGACCACTACTATTTGGCAAAGCATTTTTCACGGCCTGCCACTGGTTCACACGGTAATTTGCATCTGCATACCGTCCAGCATCAATGTTGAAAGTTTCGCTATAAACCTGACCATTGGTTTTAGCATCCTTAACGGTAACCGTGGTATTTTTATCTCCGGCAAAAAGGTAAAAATGTCCGGTTGGCCCGTTAAATGTTTGTCCGGTAAAAGGATTGACCACATTGCTCTGCACGCTTGGCGGCAACATATAGGCCATGAAATTTTTTCCCGAAGAAGTACCGTTGTTGGCAGAAACCATGGTGGCCATATCGGAAGACGAGTGAGAACCGGTTTCCATATAATTAGCTTCCATTACAGCTACGCGCTTTCCGTTGTCGCAGGTCACTCTAAAAACGGTAGGATAAGTGGCATTTCCATGATCTTTTCCAACCCAGTCAGCCGTAGTTTGCTCATCCATCTGCCAAGAATCTACCAGCTTCCACTGGCCGTTTTCAAAACGGGTAAGCTCTACGGTATTGCTATCATCCATTGAAGCAATTCTCACCTCCTGCTCACCGGATTGCTGATAAGGCACGGCAAAATAAAATAATTCGCCCACTCCACTACCATTAGCAGATGGCACATACGCACCACCATCGCGGGCATTTCCCCACAAGGCACCAGACTGAACACTTACATCCTTGTTGGTTTCTACCAGATAGGTTCCACCAGTCTCCATCAAATCGCGACCGTCGCTGTGGTAATAAATTAAATCCTCACCCGGGCTGATGGTTCTTTGCACCACCAATTGCTTATTTTCAAGATTAACGTTGGTGTATCCGGTTTGTGTAGTTGAAGAAGTTGAAATGCGATAAATGGAAACTGAAGTGTTTGGCTCATACGCAAACACATTTATGTCACGGGGTGAGATTGCAACTTCAGAGGCGTAAACAAAAAACTGTTGTCCTATAGATGACTTATTGGTGGCGGGAACAAAATCGTGCTGCCAATCACTATCAGCTGACATGGAAGCGTAAACCAACTTATCACTTTCGATGGTGTAATAATCTCCGTTGCGTCTTAAAATACCATTGGAGGCAAAAGTTGCATCGTCATTTACGCCATTGTCTTTAATATATAAAACATAAGATTGTCCGGCCATCAAAACACCGGTATGACTATCGTCATCATCACCGTCCATATCATCATCAATAATACTGAAGTTGGTGCTGTCTTCAATGGCGGTAACGATAAGCGCGACATCTTTATTTACCGCGTTATTATTGGGCGGCACAAAAATATTGAAATAGGTAGAGGGAGCACTTTGCGCCCAAACGCCTAAAAGAGAAAAAACCAATACGATTGTGAGGACTATTTTTTTCATTGTTTAATGTTTTGCTTACCAGTTGCCAAACCTATGCCCAATAAAAATCACAACCTTTTTCATTGATTTTTAGCATTTTAATATTTCACTTTAGGCTTAAAAATTTCCATTTTTTGGAAAATGGAAAGGAAAATGGAAAAAATCAATCTTCAAAAACTTCGTTTCGAAGATCGGAAATAACCTGTCGCAATGTGCTGATTACATCGTCCACATTTTCTTTAAGTCCGGTATCTTTTTCCTGATCGTATTTTTCCAAAAACCTGATGACGCCTTTTATTTTTTCAATGCCCATCTGATCGATGCTGGGTTTAATTTTATGCGCGACCTTATTGATGGTGGAAATATCCCTGGTGGCCAAAGCCGCCGTCAACTTTTCGATGGTTTCTGTGGCAACCTGCACGAAAATTTCACACATCTTCTTGAGAAATTCTTTGTTTCCCCTACTCAAATCCCTGAGATAGTCTAAGCTATAGGTTTTCTTTCCGAAGTAATTATTATTGGAACTTTTATCCAAGATTTGATTTTCCATTTGCAGACTAAGTGCATGTTCTATCTTAAAAAATAAGTCGTCTTCATTGTACGGCTTGGTGATAAAATCATTCATCCCCGCCGCCAGATAGGCTTCAATATCGTGCTTAAATGCATTGGCTGTGAGGGCCAGAATGGGGGTTTCTAAATTTAAGCTATTGCGAATATGCTCTGTAGCCTGAACCCCGTCCATTACCGGCATTTGAATATCCATGAGAATCAGGTCAAATTGATTCTTCTCCAAAATATCCAGTGCCACTTTGCCGTTTTCAGCTTCCGTGGTTTCAAATCCTAAATAGTCAAGACTTTGGATGGCGATAAAGCGGTTCATTTCGTTGTCTTCTACCAGCAACACCTTTTTGCCTTTAAAGCTATCGGGTTTAATCACCTGACTTTTGGTAACCAGTTTATTGGCATCTCCATTGGCCAAATCCAACACAAAGGAGAAAGTTGAACCGACGTTCTTTTTACTTTCCACGTTGAGGAATCCACCCATGAGTTTGACCAAATCATTGGAAATGGCCATACCCAAACCTGTGCCTTCGTATTTTCTGGTAAAATGATTTTGCTCTTGTGAGAACTTTTCAAAAATCCGTCCGAGGAATTCGTTGGACATGCCAATGCCCGTATCGCTTACCTCAAACTTCAGGGTTTGCCCGCTTTCATTTTCACTTTCCACCATAACACTCAGCGTAATGCTTCCCTTTTCGGTAAACTTTACAGCATTGCCAATGAGATTAATCAGAACTTGTCGTATTCTGGTTTCATCACCGATGAGGGCAGGTTTGATTTTCGGATCGACATTAAGACGAAAATCGAGGTTCTTTTCTTTGGTTTGGGAGTGGAGAATACTGTGTACATTGTAGGCCAGGGCGCTCAGGCTAAATTCCTGACTGATAACCTCCAAATCGCCGGACTCAATTTTAGCAATATCGAGAATGTTGTTGAGGATCGTCAGCAAATGCTTGGCAGAGGTTTCGGATTGTTTGACGTAGAACATTTGCTTGTCGCTCAAACTCTCCTTGTTGAGCTGGCGAATCATACCGATGATCACATTTAGTGGTGTGCGGATTTCGTGGCTCATATTGGCCAGAAATAATTCCTTTGCCTTGGCCGCTGCTTCGGCAAAATTCTTAGCATTTGCAAGTTCCTGCTCCAACATTTTCTGATCGGTGATATCCAAATGCACACCGATGGAACCAACCATTTCACCTCTATCGTTAAAATTGGGTGCCCCACTTACAAACCACCAACGTTCCTCGCCTTTTTTGTTTTTCACCTTAATTTCGTAGCTATCGCCAATACGATTTTGTCTAAGCTTTCTTCGCTTATTCATTTCAGCTCGTTGCGCTTCGGTGAACGAAAATATATCTTCAATCTTCCTTCCGAGAATTTCACTTAGGTTAAATCCCGATGCTTGACAGAAACTGTGATTGGCATAAACAATGGCCTCATTTATGTCAACCTCCAACAAACCGAGATTCATATTGGCAATGATATTTCGGTATTTCTCTTCTTGTAAATACAGTTTCTCCTCCCATTTTCGGCGATTGTGGACATTGACCAGCATTTGACCAAATAATTCGAGCAGTTGTTTTTCCTTTTCTGAATAATCATGCTGATGAAGGACGGAGTCAAAACCAACAAAACCCAAAACCTCACCCTGGCTAATCATTGGAATGGCAATTAAACTTTTAACGCCTTGAGGCTCTAGAATTTCACGCAAGCCAACTTCATTTTCTCCTAAAAGATCCACATCAGGAATGTGGAAAATCTCACCTTCTTTGTGGCGTTCTACCCATTGAGGAACTGCATCGAGGGGCAGCTCCTGAAGATTATTTATTTCGGGGCTAATTCCATCCTCACACCATTCATAAATATTTGAAGTCGTATTATTTGAAAAATTATATTGGAAAATATACGCCCTATCCGCAGCCACAAATCGACCCATTTTCTCCAATGACGCATTGATGGTATCGTCAATTTCATCAATATCAAGGTTGATATAGGTAGAAGCAATATCGATGAGTACTTCCTGAAGTTTCAATTCCTGACTCAGTGCTTCTTCCGCTTTATACTGCTGGGTGCGATCCATGATGACACCATCGAGTCGAATGGCTACCTTATCCTTATTGTAAATTAATTTACCCTTATGGAGCACTTGCTTGATGACACCGGCGGAATCGATAACTCTGTGTTTTACGCTGAATCGTCCGGTATTTTCTAGCTGCTCCTTCATTTCATATACCACATCCTTATCCTCGATATAGATGGCCTCATGCCACCACTTTTCTTTTCCAAAGATCTCGTCGAGGCTTTTTCCGAAAAGGCGCTCAGCTGAAGGCGTACCAAAAATCAATTTAAAATCGGGCAAGCTGGCAGACCACACTACATCTGTCATTTCGTTGAAAATACTTTCCAACTTCATTTTCGCTTCGATAAGTTGCGAATCCTGAAGCTTTCTTTCGGTAATATCACGAGAATTAGCGATTACAAAAGTTCGATCTCCAATTTTTACAGCCTTTGCCGTGACCTCTACCGGGAACTTCTTGCCGGTGACTAAATTGGTGTTTTCACCTTCTACTATAACCTGATCTACTTGTTTAAGTTCCTTAACATGTTTTTTCCATTGAGATTTGTCTTTAAACATCGTTTCAAAATCAGAAACCGAAAATTCAGAAACATCCTTATTACCAACACCCAATCGCTCTCTGGCAATTTGATTTAAATAATACAAAGTCCCTGATTCTTCAGCAATCTGAATGGAATCAGAAGAATTATCTATAAGGTTTTGCAGCAATTTCATTCGCTCTTCTTCCTTGGAGTGACAAAGACTTCGTCCAAAATGAAAAACTGATTTTTGCAAAAGGCCATGAATCTCATCGAAAAAAGGGCTTTTTCTACCCAATACCAAATACCCAAATGTGCTCAGGCTATACACGTGGTAAAAAACTTTTTCGGAGGGATAAACAAAGGCATCCTCCTTTCCTTCTATCTGTTTTATAATATCACCAATTGCATTTATCCAAATATCTTTGGTTTTAACATTGGCCGGGTATATATGTGAAACCGTATTTTGGGAAATAACTGCGGCCAAAAAACATTCTAATTTTTCTGTATATAACTGAAGTGCGGTATTGACCATTTCATCCACGCTCACATCAAATTTCTGCTGAAAGGTAATTTCCAGCAGAACACTTAAATCAATTTTCCCTTGTTCTAAATTCACATCTTCGGTTCTATTACCAACAAATACATTTTCCATTTCAATTTGTTTTCAACTTTAAATTCTCCTTGTATGAGAATTACACTTTTGAGTCTGCTCCAAAAAATCCCTTTCTGCCAAAACCTTCCTTGTCGGTAGATTTTTAAAAATTCGTCATTGAACTTAATTTGCCTGAACGACACCATTTTTTAACAAGTTATAAATCTTAGATTTACCGATGTCGAGTTTTTCGGCGACCGTCATAACATTGCCTTCGTATTTATTCAGGTAATATTCGATGATTTCAGCTTCGTACTCTTTTAAAGTTTTTTCGGAATTGCTATATACCTTATCGCTTCCCAAATTATGGAAAACCAAATCCTCTGCAAGTATTTCTTCACCATTGCACATGACACAGGCCAAATCGATAACCGACTTGAGTTCCCGAACATTTCCCGGAAAGGCATAACCCTTTAACAGTGAAGAAGCTTCATTACTCAGGGTAGGTGGTTTGGTTTTATTTTGTTTGGCAAATTCACCGATAAAATGCTTTCCAAGAATAACCACATCATTATCGCGATCTCGCAAAGGCGGCAAATGAATGGGCAATCCAACAATTCTAAAAAACAAGTCTTCACGGAAATTTCCGTTCTTCACCTCGTCTTCCATTTTTTTATGGGTAGCGACAATCAATCTAAAATCGACGGGAATGGTTTTACTTCCTCCCACGCGAACCACTTCACGTTCTTGTAGTACACGCAATAGTTTGCTTTGAAGTGCGGGATCCAAATCACCAATTTCATCAAGGAATAAGGTGCCGCCTCTGGCCTCTTCAAATTTCCCGGCTTTGGCAGAGATCGCACCGGTAAAGGCGCCCTTTTCGTGACCAAATAATTCGCTTTCCGCAAGATCTTTGGGAATGGCGGCCATGTTTACCGCGATAAAAGGCTTTGACCTTCGATCGCTATTGTAATGAATGGCTTTGGCGTAAACCTCTTTTCCTGTACCGGTTTCTCCGGTTATAGAAACATTAATATTGGAAGTAATGGCTTTTTGTAGCAGACCAAAAGTTTTGCGCAAGGCATTGCTCTGTCCGATAATACTGCGTTCAAAGGAGAATTTATTTTCTAATTGCTCCTTTAATTCCAAAACTTCTTGCTTGAGATTGAGGTTTTCGCGGATTTGAATGATGGACTTCCACAACATATCCTTGGTATGCTCATCCTTTATAATGTAGTCCTTTGCTCCCAATTTGAGCAAATCTACCGCTACAGATATCTCTTCCTGACCACTAATTACGACAACAGGAATCTGCGCATTACGGTTTTGTATTTCTTTTAACATTCGATGGCCGTCCATATCGGGCAGACCAAAATCCATACAAATGAGATCCGGATTCTTGTATAAATTATCCAGTAAATCTTTGGCTTTTCCAAACAAAACAGGCTCATAATCAGGGTTAAGACTCAGGGTGTGAACCAACAATTGTCCATACCATGGATCGTCCTCAACTATAAAGATTTTAAAACTCATTTGTGCGCTTTACCAAGGGGTTAACGAATATGTCTTCGGCAGCAAATATAACATTAAAATCCATAAATTGAATTTTTTCTACAACTTTTTTTTAATTTAACAAAATTCTACAAAATATAAACTACGGCAGAAGGTGTTTATACCCTCGTGTAAAAGTTCAGCGATTCCCAATTGTCATTTTCGCAATTTTTTCCGTAATTTCACCGCGTTAAAAAAAAACAGTATTTATCCATGGCCCAACCACTCGACGATATTTTGACCATCGACATTCACACCCATATTCTCCCCAAGGACATCCCCGATTTCAAAAGCAGGTTTGGATATGGCGGTTTTATCCATCTGGACCACCACAAGCCCTGTTGCGCGAGAATGATGAAGGACGACCATTTTTTTCGAGAAATTGAAGACAATTGCTGGGACGCCGAAGCACGCCTCAAGGAATGTGGACACCACCATGTAGATGTTCAGGTTTTAAGCACCGTACCCGTTATGTTTTCCTATTGGGCAAAACCCCACCACGCCATGGAAGTGGCCAGATTTATCAACGACCATATCGCGGAAATCGTCGATCGATACCCCAAGCGTTTTGTGGGATTGGGAACACTCCCCATGCAATCGCCAGAACTCGCCATTGAGGAATTGGAAAGATGTAAGAAAATCGGATTACGCGGGATTGAAATTGGCACTCACATCAACGACTGGAACCTCGATGCCCCCGAATTATTCCCCGTATTTGAAGCTTGTCAGGAATTGGACATGGCCGTATTTGTCCATCCCTGGGACATGATGAGTAAAGAAAAAATGCCAAAATACTGGTTGCCGTGGTTGGTTGGCATGCCGGCTGAAAGTTCACTGGCAATATGCTCCCTAATATTCGGCGGCGTATTTGAGCGACTGCCCAATCTCCGGGTAGCCATTGCCCACGGCGGCGGATCATTCCCGGCCACCATCGGGCGGATTGGTCACGGATTCGACGTGCGTCCGGATCTTTGCGCCGTTGACAATCCCGTTCACCCCAAAGAATATTTGGGTAAATTTTGGCTCGATTCGCTGGTACACGACCACGATATGCTCAACTACATCGTCAAATTAATGGGTTCCGATAAAGTTGCCTTGGGCACAGACTACCCATTTCCACTTGGAGAACTAAGTCCGGGAAAACTCATCAAAACTGCAGGATACGACACCGCAACCACAGAAAATCTGCTTCATGGTGCGGCGCTCAGCTGGCTCAACATGAACAAGTCACAATTTAAATAAACCAAAAACGTGGCATCACCAGACAACAAAAATTTTGACGGAAGTTATTCCTCAATGAGCCCCACCACCCGAAAAGTATTGGGCTGGATAGGGTTTACCCTGCTTTTATTGTTGATTTACGTTTCGTGGGGAATCGTAAAATACGTGCTTATTTCATTTATATTGAGCATCATTCTCAACCCGCTAATGCGCTTGCTCGACAAATTGCGAATTGGCAAACGCCGACTCAACAACAATCTAAAGGCAATTATCGGCTTGGTGGCCATTGTATTGGTTTTCGGGGGCATCATTTCCATTTTCGCCCCGAAAATTCTTCAGGAATTCAAAACCATTTCCAACATCAAATTGGAAGACATCAACGAGTCGCTGGAGTATCCATTACAAATGATAGACGAATTTGTCATAAAGTACAACCTCACAACCGAAGAAGACTTTAACAGCAAAAAATACGTAGAAAAAGAGATTTTTGATTTGGTGGGCGCCGGAAGAGTTACCGCCGTATTCACCAACCTAGCCTCGGGCATCGGCAACGTATTTATCGCGATATTCTCCACATTCTTCATCACCTTCTTTTTCCTTCGCGAGCGAGATCTATTATCGGACACCATCATTTCCATTACCCCGGAAAAACTCATTCCGAAAGTGGAGAGCATCATGAAAAAAACCCGAAACTCGCTCAGTCGTTACTTTATCGGTGTTTTAATTCAAGTAACATTGGTCGCCACGGTCGTCACTTCGGGTCTGGCCATATTCGGCGTTGAAAACGCCCTTTTAATCGGGGTCTTTGCCGGACTCATAAACATCATTCCCTATTTGGGACCAACGCTGGGAGCCATATTTGGAATATTTGTCGCACTTACCACCAATTTGGATATCGACTACTCAACCCAACTCATGCCCTTTATTTTAAAAATAGTAAGTGTTTTTGCCGTGGTGCAAATGATGGATAATTTTTTGTTCCAACCCTTTATTTTCTCCAATTCGGTCAATGCCCATCCCCTGGAGATATTTTTGGTGATCATGGTTTCCGCGAGCATTGCAGGAATCACGGGAATGATTGTAGCGGTGCCGGTTTACGCCTTTTTGCGGATCGTGTTACGGGAATTCTTTTCAGAGTTTAAAGCCATTCGGGAAATCACCAAAAAGGTGGATCAATGACACTTCGCACATATTATAATAATCGCGTGTTTACTCCGCTGGTTTAATCGTGTTATTTTATGGAATGTCAAAATATCCAATAGTGAATCAGCTCCAAAAAGTCCCTTTCTGCCAAAATCTTCCTTTTCGATGTATTTTATAACTCTCACTAACAGCCAATTAGCTCCAATTCAAGAATCCCATCGATTTTGATTGAAATCATCCTTTTTGGAGTGGACTCAATAGTACATTTCCTTAGGAAAACAATTTCTCCATCCGCTCCATTCTAATGTTTGCGAGGCCGCGCTTGTGGCAAACCACCCCGATAAAAAAAGAGACTAAAGCCATGGCGTAAAACCAAGAATTCAGGGAGATGGCCATTGCAATGGCTACGATGGCAAAAAACCAAAAGATAAAGCTCCACGCCAGCCAACTGCTAGCAGAACTAAAAAAAACACCGATCAAATCACCAATAGAATCCCAAATGGGGTAGGTTTTCAAAATCTTTATCAATTGATTTTTAGAAGCTTCCTCTTCCAGGATTTGCTTTGCCAACCGCTCTTGTTGTTCGATGATTTTCAAATATTTTTGAGAAAGTGGCTTTCCGCTTTTTTCGCTTGCCAGCAATCGGTCGAGGAAAACGCGTCGATTTCCACTTAAAACCAAATACGCTGCAAGTGCAGATTCTTGCTGCGCTTCATCGGAAAAAAACAACCGATTGAATTTTTTGTAAACCGTGTATTTTGATGCCGACTTGGCAACATTTAGATTAGCGTAATGATTTTGGAAACTGGGCATATTTAAAATTTTTTACCATGTATAATTTTGGAAGAGAATCCCAAAAAAATAGATGTTTGCACACTTTATAAGAGCACTATTTTTAGCATTATTGAAGATTGAGTCTGCGCTAAAAAGTCCCTTTCTCCCAAAATCTTCCTTGTCGATAGACTTTTGAATCCTCACTTGCTCCGGTTCAAAAATCCCCTCGATTTTGATTGAGATCATTCTTTTTAGAGTGGACTCAAGATTGATCCAAATTTACAACTTATGAAAGCGTTTAATCAAATCCCTGGTGTAATCTACCATAAAATGAGGAATATTAATTAGCCCATCACTTAAATTGAGGTTTCTCAGGGAAAACCGAATTCTAATCTGCGGGTTAAATTTTTGGTGAAATACCGCCATGCTTCTGCTTTTTATATTTTCCTCGCTTTTCACCTCTATAGGGAAAATTTCGTTTTCGTGTTGGATCAAAAAATCAATTTCCGCAGTATTCCCGGATGTCCAATAACGCGGAGCAACCTCAAATTGCGTAACCAGACTTTGAAGAATAAAATTTTCTGTTAATGCACCTTTATATTCGGTAAACAATCTGTTACCTTCAGCATACGCGAGCGGTGACAATTTTGACAATCTTCGAATTATTCCAATATCCAATGCATACAATTTAAAAGCCCCGGGATGATCGTATGCAGAAAGTGGAATCCCTGGTTTGGCGGATAAAACCACCCGATGTACCAAACCGGATTGAATGAGCCATTGAATAGCATCTTTATATTCTCTAGCACGCGCCCCTGAGCGAACCAATCGAAAGACGAATTTTTTGTTCTCTTTTGAAAGTTGGGCAGGTATTGATTCGAAGACATGTGTGATTTTCGACACATCATGCATTACCGGATGTTTAGCAAAATCACCTTGGTATGAAAGAATTAAATTTTGAAGGATTTGTTCCGAATTTTCAAAAGTCCTATCCTGAATATAGGATTTTACAACTGCCGGCATTCCTCCTGTGACCATATATTTTTTAAAATTGTCCAACAAATCATTATAAAACAATTCCGGTATAGGTTCAAAATCATTAATTTGCTCTAAGTATTTAAACGACTTTTCATCAAAATAAGGGATCACTTCACGAAACGTCATTGGGTAAAGAGTCAAAAACTCCACCTTTCCAACCGGAAAAGAAAAACCTGAATGCAGTAATATTCCCAGAAGAGACCCTGCACAAATAACGGGCAGTTCTGGTTTATTTTCCGAAAAATATTTTAGGGTATTTAAAGCTTTAGGACATTCCTGAATCTCGTCCAAAATAAGTAGCGTATCAGTGTCGATATCAACACCACTAATAATAGATAACGCATCGAGAATTCGGTTAACATCCTTGTTTTTCTCAAAAAACTCATTTAACTCGGGTCGCTCATCAAAGTTGAAATAAGCATACTTAGAGAAATGGTTTTCACCAAACCAACGCATCAGATATGTTTTACCAACCTGCCTCGCACCTTTTATAATAAGCGGAAGTCGATTGGGCTTGTCTTTCCAAGCCAACAAATGTGTTTCTATAGCTCTTCTCATAAATAAGTATGGAAAATGTGATTTAAAACACAAATATACCACTTATTATGTGATTGACGCGTTTGCTTTTTTAACCGCAAAGGGCGCAGCGCGGTTTTCAAAAAATACTTATGTTTTCTATGTGCCTATGTGGTAAAAAAAGAACCACGAAGTGGATCCCCAACCACATAGACACATAGAGCACATAGATTTTCACATAGTGTTTTTCAAAAAAACTTATGTTTTCTATGTGGTAAAATAAACCACGAAGTGGAGAAAAAAAACAAACTTCAAATTTGACTCCCCCTTAAAATATCCGAAAAGGTTTATTCCTATATTTGGAAAAAAAATTAGAACCCCGAAATGAACTTCATCACCATCGACTTCGAGACCGCAACCTCCGCCAGAGACAGTCCGTGCGAATTGGGACTTACTTTTGTCGAAAACAACCGCATCACAGATGTAAAGTCGTATTTAATCAAGCCCCTCTCCTATCCATACTTCGACTATTTCAACATAGGTATTCACGGCATAACCCCCAATGACGTAAAAGACGCCCCGGAATTTGACGAGTTATGGAGCGAAATAAGACCCATGATAGAAGGCCAATTCCTCATCGCCCACAACGCCGGATTTGACATGAGCGTATTGCGAAAAACACTTGAATCCTATTACCTCCCCTTCCCGGAAATCGAATATGCGTGCAGTTACATTTTTTCCAAAAAAATATGGCTTGATTTACCCAGGTACGACCTCAAAACCCTTTGCACCTACAATCAAATCCCCTTTGTACACCATCGCGCAGGTAGCGACGCAGAAGCAACGGCCAAACTCTGTCTCAAAGCATTTGAAGTCGCACAAATTGAATCTAAAGAAGACTTCCCCGCCAAACTCAGAACAACCTTGGGCAGACTTTATGAAGGTGGTTTTAAGCCGTCGAAAACTTTGCCGAAGAGAAAGAAGAAGGAATAGGAGGTTAAATGTAATTGTAAAACTTGAGACTGCTCCAAAAAGTCCCTTTCTGCCAAAATCTTCCTTGTTGGTGGATTTCAGTTCAAATTTTGAATCAATTTGACTTACCATTCCTTTAGGATTCCAACATTTACGATTAGCTCCATGTATTGTCCACTTTGAAGGACAAAATCTAAATCACTTTTTTCAAAATGAAAAACCGAGGTTATCACGGAGCAACTTCCTTTCTTCAGGTTGACTTTTTACCTTCCATTAATGTCTGTACTCAAGTTGATTATCGTATCTACATCATGATTCCCAACTTACACATCTGCAAATGGCATTGTATATTCAATCACGGTTGTATTTGATACTTGTTTGCCAGATTTCATTTCCAATTCAAGAAGGCGGTTTCTAAACCCGCTACCCATGAAATTGAGTGCAGCATAAAACGGGTGAAAAAATAAGCTTATTCTGCTTGCATGCGGTAACGCGCGAATCTGATGGATTCGTGGTTTTGCACTTCACTATCGCGCTCGAGGGGGCGGTGGTATTGTGATATGGTATCGGGAAAGGACTCCAGCCAGCTGTTTTGCAAGAGGTAAATGGGCTCACCTTGAAAGGCGTCGCGCAATTGGTGCATGTTGTGTTTGGGGCCGGCCTGATGAGAAAAAAACCGCATGGAGGCATCGCCCCAGGCGCCCAGCACCATCACGTTCCAATAATCACCTATGTAGGTGGCGCCAGGTTCTAGCGGGAATGTTTTGGCTATGCCATTGGACATGCGCCCATGTGGCACGGTTGTTTTTCCTCCGTGTACCAGAATCAAGGCATCAGCGCTACCGCCCAAAACAGCCGCAATGGTGAGGCCGCCGATGATTTTTTTCCAACGTTGATGTTTTTGTTCGGTTGTCCACAAAACAGCAAAAATGACCCCGACGACAAAGAGCATGCTGAAGTAGCGCACGTTGGTATCGTTGAGGTACACCCAAAAAGAGAGGATTCCGATGAGGAAAAGTCCCCAGAATCCGAAGTATAGTAAGAGGTGGTGAAAGTTTAGGTGGCGTATGGCCTTGGGCAATTCGCGCACGGAAATAAACAGGATGAAGAACAGAAGGAGAACCAGACTGAAATTGGAAATGACGATGCTACTGCGCAGCCAAGAAAAACTCAATACTGCGTGGGTGGTATTGTGCAATACGCGCAGGAGGCTTTCGGAGAGTTGCGTCCACGTTACAAATAGTTTTTCGGAAAACACCGGAATTTTGGCCGAGTTGTTTTTTGCAGCAAGGATGAGCATGGCGGGTGGAATGGCGCCAAAAAGCGCCGGGAGTAAGCCTTTGGCAAAGTACCCCCTTCTAATCAGCAGTAAACCCATGATGGGGAGAGTGACGACGGCGGTTTGCCCCAGCCAAATGGATAAGACGAGCAGGAAGGCCGCGCCAAATACCCGGAGAAAAGAAGGTTCACCTTTCACCAATAAAAAGAAAGCCGCGCCCCAAAGTAGAAGTTGCACGTGATACGGTTGAGCAAAGATGATGACGGTGCTGAAAGCGATGGGCGGCAGCAAAATGGCACATGCAAGAAGTAGGCGCCACCCTTTGTGGGCCACCAGTCGGCTCCAGTAATACCATGCTCCAACACTAACGGCTATTTGCAAAACGGTGAGTACCCAGATGGCCGGAAAAAGTTTGGTAAATGGTGCCGCCAGCATGGGTAGAAAACTCCCGAGTCGGTCTTGCCCCCAGTAATACAAGCTATTTGAAAAAGTAAAGTGCCGTGCCATCAAGCAATATATTCCTTGGTCTGCATTTAGCAAGGGAAAGAACCCTCCGCCATAGGTGAAGAACGACAGCAGGATTATGATGGTGAGAAGGATTCTGTACACAGTATTGCTCATAGGGGCAAACTTACAAACGGGAGCGGTTGTTTTTATTTGGGAAGTGGTATTTTTAACTGCAAAGGTTATTACAATACATTTGTGCTTGCGCCTATAAACGCAACGGAAATGATTGAAGGGGATGTGAGGATTGAAAAGGGGGTGGAGGTTGAGTTTAAATTTGAATTGGGCTGGTTTTGGGGGGAGGGTGCAAAATCGCTTCGGCACGTTGAGAGGCCCTCCCTGATCGCATTTGCTGGTTGGGTTATTTACGTAATGGACTTTAGTTTTTTGCAAATTCAATTAATGGTTTAATATTTCCTTTTCCGCTTCCTCTAACGGTGTTTGACCATCTTCGTAATCGTGTTTTAATCCCATAGCGACTTTCTCATTTCATGTTTTATTTCACTGGTAAGTTCCTTTATGGTTTGGGCCATCTTATCATCGCCAATTCCCTGGCCCTCCAATTTCTTGTTTTGATTGGTCCGTAATACTATATTTTGAGCCAGTTTATTTGCTTTTTCCTGTATTAAATCGTCAAGCGTTGCAAGAAACTGTGCAATTTGGTCTTGTTCTTGGTTTTCTTTTGTGTTTACATTCAGCCATACTTCGCACCATTTGGCGGTATCTGTTGGAATAAGTTGTGGATTATCTGTCCACAAACCTTCCAATAAGGCTATGCTCACATCTTCAATGCTATTTACTAAATCTGCATTAAGTGGATTTTCGGTGTCTCTAAAGTTTTTAGTTTGATAATCCTGAATTTTTTTTATGAAATGCCCTTCTTTCCCATTTGGAACATATACAAGAGCCTTGGTCACAACTTGATTTTCTTCTGATAATTGTGATTTAATATTCAAAAGTCTTATCCATTTTTCAGACTTTTTACCTCGCATACTTTCCAGACTTTTCGTAATCAAATCGTGATCCGCGGCACTGGTAAATTGAATATAAGTACCTTCTCTCGTGGCAATCTGTTCCGCACTACGTTGTTGTTGCAGTTGCTCTTTTTGTTGCCAAATTTCATCAAACTGATTTAAAAGTTTTTGGCTTTGGGTTACCCTGTCGCGAACGGGTATTCGTGGTTTCGCTCCCATTGCCGAAGGGGCTCTGTATTTTTCGCTCCTTACATTTCCTGATATAAAGATGTGTTTATATGATGCCATTCTTTAATCTTATTTGTGATATGCTGCATTACGGTCTTTGATTGCTTTTAAGATTAAATCATTATTCATCTGCTGTTTTTCATTCAACACCGTTTCTTTGATGGCATCAATACAGGCAAGCGATATTTCAGCGTGGCTAAGTCCGTTTATGTTTGGTAATAAATCATCGAATTTTATTTTTTTACTAAATCGGGATAGCCTGTTTTTTAGTAAATCTCGTTTTTCATCAATACTTGGCAGGTGGTATAAAATCACATCATCAAACCTGCGGAAAAGAGCTTGATCTAAAAGTTGTTTATTGTTAGTAATCGCAATAATAAGGCTTTCGGAATTGTCTCGTTCAATGAATTGAAGAAAGGAGTTTAATACCCTTCGCATTTCTCCCACATCGTTATCTCGGCTGCGTTCGCCACCAATGGCATCAAATTCATCAAACAGATAAACCCCCTGTTTTTGCTCAATCAAATCAAAAACTTGACGCAATTTAGCACTTGTTTCGCCCATAAATTTTGTTACCATTTTATCCATTAAAATGGTGTAGACTGGTAAGTTCAGTTCGTTAGCAATGATGGAAGCCGTCAGCGTTTTTCCCGTTCCTGGAGGACCTGAAAG
>JAFIEY010000030.1 GCA_020832345.1 Cryomorphaceae bacterium
ACTGGTATCCGGTATCCACCTCAATATTGGCCCAGCTATAGGTAGAATCCGCAGAAAAGGGTGTAAAAAGTGAGGCGTTAAGCGTTGTTCCATTATGTCTCACACCATTTATTCCCAAAGTAGGTACTACCAAACTCACCACATAATGGTTGTAAATTGTATCCAAATGCGAGAAAGGTGCAAAACAGGTGCGGTGATAATAATGCTCCGGCCCGACCATAGGGTAACTTAAAAAGGATCGTCTATTTTGAAAAATTAAAGAATCACACAAAAATGGTCCAGTACCTGTTAATAATGAAAATGGCGAATCAGCTTTAACCACCATTTCTTGCGGGTAAAAGGCTGTGTCAATAATAGGGCTATGAACAAGACTTCCATTAAGAGAATAATTTAAAGTGTCCTTAGAAAAACAAGTTAAGTTAAAGTATGGATATTCCGGTCTAGGAGGAATATAATAGGTCTTGCTCCAGTTTTTAGAATGGAGATTTTGGATTAGGTTATATCGCATAATATCGCTATTTCTGAAACAAGGGTGAAGATTATTTGGAGCTGATCTCGATCTAGAAAAAAGAGATAAAGGTTTATTGTTTTTTGAAATTATTGTAGAATTTCGCAATTCTTTTACTGAAAAATTTTCCAATTTATCACCCATTGCGTAGGCAATCCGATCGGATTTATTAAGTATAAAATGAATACATGTATCAGGGGGAAATATTAAATTACACCAAGGGTTATTACTCCAAATGGAAAAAAAACAATCAATAGAAGGTCTTGTTTCACCGGTAAAACAAATTTCAACCTCATTATTGTTTTCGTGAGATACAACTTCAAAACTAATAATAAATCGATCCGCTGAAGAGTTCGAATTTGGTGGAATGCTTTTTTCAAGTCCAAAATTATACGGATAAATTATGGACTCTGAACCTGAATTTGCAATAGGATATATTGAGTAACTATGTCTCCAGCCTAAACTAGCTTCATCTTTAAAGGAATATCCTAAGTAGATATTGATAGGGTAGTCTGAAAGTATTTTCAAGCCGTTATCTTGAATCGTATCAAAAACTAAATAATTAACTGGAACTTCAAGATTTTTTGGTGAAAATGCGGAAAGTTGGACGACGAAGGAGGTATCTCTTCCAAATATTTGTACACAAGTATTTTTTTGGGAAATTAAAGTAATTGAATACCTCCAATTTTCAAACCGTACTGAGGTTGATTGCCCAAAAAGTTCTTTCGCCGTAACCGAAGGCAAGAAAAAAGTAGTCCCCGGATTGAGGATACTCTTTTCTTGCGCATTGATTTTTATCATGCACAACATAAGAAGCATGAGGATGATGTTGCGCATTTAGGGGATTATTTTAGACAATAAAGATGAACCAATTTCAATAGTTTTGAAAACTCCCATTCTCATAAAAATTCCGAAAATAGTAAAATTCATTTTAATTCGTTGAGGAAAACCACTACCATCATTTAAATAAATATGACAATTACAGCAAATTTGAAATAAGCGTAAATCACTATAAAATCAACTCCCGAAAGAAGTTTTGTTGTGAATAGTGCTTTTCCATATTAAACCATTGAAAAATCATCGATAAAGATAAATAAAAACATCGAAATGGAGATGAATAAACTTTATTTCTATTTTATTCATAAAATTTATTGTCTTGGCAAAGCCAATCCCTACCGCATCAACTGCAAGCTGCCTTTGTGAATTTTTGTACCGTAAAAATGAGGTGAACACCCCGATCGGAGACTTCTGTTTCTGTTTTTAGAGGTGTCTTCTCTATCATTGTCTGCATCATTCTCCCCTACCCGCCCTGCAAAGACCATAATTTAGAATATTGTCCCCCCGCAGAAATCAAGGATTCGTGGGTTCCTTGTTCCAATATACGCCCTTGATCCAAGACAACAATCAAATCGGCAAAACGCACGGTGGATAGTCGGTGGGCAATGACCAATGCGGTTCGGTCTTTCATCAGGGCATTTAAGGCATCCTGAACCAATCGCTCCGACTCGGTATCCAAGGCAGAAGTCGCTTCGTCCAAAATCAATAAAGGTGGGTTTTTAAGAATGGCCCTGGCTATGGACAGTCGTTGTCGTTGCCCGCCGGACAGCTTCATCCCCAAATCACCGATATTGGCATCAAACCCTTCAGGGAGTTCCGCGATAAAGTCATAGGCATGAGCGACTCTGGCAGCCTCTTCTACTTCTCCCCTACTCGCATTGGGCTTGCCCAGCGCAATATTGGCATGAACAGTATCATTAAACAAAATGGCCTCTTGTCCAACAATCCCCATCAGTCCGCGAAGTTCTTTTAATTTCATTTGGCGAATATCCACGCCATCAATGGTGATTTCTCCCCGGTCAACATCATAAAACCGGGGAATAAGATTGGCAATGGATGTCTTTCCACTTCCGGACAAACCCACCAAAGCCACCGTTTTTCCGGCGGGAATTTGCAAATCAATTCCGTGAAGTACCGCACCGTCACCATAACCGAAAACCACTTTGGAAAAGCGAATATCCCGCTCAAAGGCTACGGGTGAAACGGGCGTCTCAGGATCAACAATGTCATTTTTAGCTTCCAAAACTTCCAAAATTCGTCTGGAAGCTGCATCTGCCCGCTGGAGGTGAAAACTCGCCCGCGATAAAGATTTTGCCGGGGGAATGATTTGGTAGAAAAACAAAATGTAGGCGATGAATTGTTCGGCCCCAAAACTGGGTGTGCTCATCACAATTTGTCCGCCAAACCAAATGACAACCGCCATAATTGAAGCGCCCAGCGCCTCGGAAAGCGGACTGGCCATGTCGCTTCTGCGCAGCACCCGGTTCATCATTTGATAATACCGATTATTGGCTTGGGAAAAGGTTTTCTGTTTGTGATCTTCGGCATTAAAAGCCTTGAGAATCCGCAATCCGCCCACGGTCTCGTCGATGCGAGCAATGAGTTCACCCATAAACTCCTGTGCGGATTTGGAAGATTTTTTTAAACTTCGTCCAACACGCGTAATGATAAACGAAGCCACCGGCAACATCACCAAAACAAATAGGGTGAGTTTTGCATTCATATACAGCAATACCCCAAGAGAAGCCAAAATCATAATGGGTTCGCGAAAGAGCAATTCAATGGTCATCATGGCGGCCCACTCAATTTCCTTCAAATCACTGGTAAGTCGGGAAATAATATCACCCTTTTTCCGGTCAGAAAAATAACCCAAAGGCAGGGCAAGGACTTTTTTGTGCAAGTCGTTGCGCAAATCCCGCGTAATTCCGTTTCGCAGCGGCGCAATCACATACATGGCCAAATACCGAAAAAAGTTTTTAAACACGAAAGCTACAATCACAAACACAACCACCAAAAACAGCGCTCCACCCTGACTGGTTTCACTTACCCTTTCCTGAATTTGGGCATAAAACCAAACCTTAACCCGATCGACAAACCAAGTAGGTTCAGCGAGTTCTTTGGGCGTGTTTTCAAAAATAATTTGCAAAACGGGAACAACCAGCCCGATGGAAACCAGTGCAAAAACAATGGCCAATAGATTAAAAAAGATGTGTAGGGCTACACTTGAAGAATACGGTTTGGCGTAGGGCCACAATTTTTTATAGGATCGCATTGGATGAAGTATTCAAAATTATCGCAAATCAATTTACTCTAAATAGTGGCTGTCTATAAAGTCCGATAGCTTCGTTATGCTCAGTCAAAAATCCAGTCATTTACTTTAAGGAAAATCCCGGATTTTCCCTGATATCCATCAAAGTTAGCTCCGGTTCAAAAATCCCCTCGATTTTGATTGAAATCATCCCCTTTAGAGTGGACTCATAAATTAAGCAAATTATGATTTTTCATTACCGGCAAATGTACAATGTTTAGATGGGCTCATTATGAATTATGGATTTCAAATTACGAATTTCTATCGAGATTCATAATTGACCTAAACCTAACTTCCCAAATTCAGTCGTACCCTAAACCCTACATTGGTGTTTGAGGTAGGGAAAGCGGTGGAAATTTTTTGTTTAGATATAATTTGATCATAGAAAACCTGAACATTTACGCGTTGACTAATGGCATAATCGGCAGAAACTTTAATACTCGTTACGGTTTGGCCCGCTGTAATTTGGTTGACATCTTCCAGGATGCGTCGAATGATGGTTTGGTTGTCGCGGACGGAGAGATCCAGGCGCAATTCCATATTACTGACGGGATTGGTACGCTGCGCCCCCACCGAAACAAATCGCAATTTCAAATCTTTAATTACATAACCTCCACCAATTACAATTTCATTTCCCTTGGTTTCAGTAATTTGATTATTGGCCAAACTCAACAATACATTTCGGTCTCGTTTGTACTCCAGTCGTGCCGTGATACTGTTCCGCATGCGCATATTAAAACCGATAAAGGGTCCAAACTGCTCGGTCATGCTGATGCTGGCGACTTGGTTTTCCGGCATGATGTCCCCATTTTCATCGATTGGTTGCTCTCCGTCTTTTACCATTTGTTGTCGCTGCAAATTGGTGTTAAATCCGCCCACGGTAAAATTGGAAACATAAGCGTGATTGATTACGAAGTTTGAAAATATTTTGGAGAACATTTTTATTTTGGTAATTCCATCGTATGTCAAGCGCCAGTTTGGCAACGGAATTCCCCGATTGGGAAGAAGAATCCCCATATTCTTATCACCTTCAAGACTCATGTTGGCCGCGTTTTCGCCCAAATATGCAGAGATAAATGCGGGGATTAATACGCCCTGACTGGTATAACTAAATCGGTTGTAACCATAATTTGCTGAGTCTGGATTTCCGGTGATTTCCGGTGAGTAATCGGGATTTATTTGTGCGTAATTTTCTGCCCTGCGTCTTGAAATGGTTTCCCGGTTTGCCAAAAATTTATCGTAAGCTTCACTGTCGTAATCCGGTGAAATACTCGGCTCAAAGGAGGTTCCAATGGCGATAACCGAGGTGGTAAACATTCCTGAAAAGTAGGAGTTCTGACTTTCAAATCGCATATCTTCCGGATTGAAGCGGAAGAATTCAGTCAGGTTATCGCTTCGGTTTTGACTGGCCGTAAGTTCCAGTCGCAAATTCGCCAAAGGTTCTATTGTAGCTCGTCCATTTATGTTTCGTGAAAATGTGGAATTATATTGGTTATTCAATAATGGAGAGGTCGTAATCCAACCTTTTTCAGCGGCCATGGGTCTAATATCATCCTGACTACCAAAAACAAAGCCCAAGGTGGGTGCGTTAAAATCAGGCGTCATTCCAAAATATTGGGGTTGCGGTGTAAAACCCGGAAGCATAGTTCCCTCCGTTTGTGTCATACTCAAATTGGCAGTTCGCAAACTCATGGCCGCCCTGGCCGTACCCTTAATGATTTCCATAAAAATGCTGGGCTTCTTTTCCTCTTCTTCTTCTTTGGATTCTTCCTTGCCGCCACGACCACCGCGATTCATGGCCGGCGGACCACCCCGTTGAGCCCCCCTCTGTTTTTGCTTGCCTTGATTTACTTCCCGCAAGAACTTCACCTTATTATACAGGGTAACAAAATTTACCTGCCCGTTTATTTGAACACTTGAAGCATTTTGAATGGTATTTCCCAAATTTAAAGAATCATCTTCAGGACCTGCCATTTGTGCGATTAGGGAGTTGGCAGACCAATCGTAATCACCGCTGTATCGAACATTGACCTGGGATATAAAATCAAGGAAGGGTAGTTTTTTGATGGGAACGTCCCAGTTAACGGTAACCGTTTGATTATAGCGAATGGGGCGACCAAACTCGCTCAAACTCTGACGAATACTTTCTCGAACTTCTGTATCCTGACTGGAACCGGGCAACTCATCAATCCAAGTATTCATCATAGCTTTAAAGTCAACCCTAAGCGATTTGGTCAGGTCGTAACCCATATCGTATTGTCGGTTCAGGGTAAAGCTTTTATTAAAGGTAGTATCCAATTGAAATGCCGGGTTATCAGTATTTCGCATCTGCATTTCATTGTACATGCGATTTGCATCCAATCGAAAAACCAATCGTTTGGGGACATATCCTATGCTCAGATCCCGAATAATGGCGAAGTTTTTATTTTTCAGAAAACCTACATTTTTAAAGGGTTCCCAGGGTTTTGCTTTCGATTGAAAACTATAATTTACCGCCCCTCGATGTTCCCTTCGCACATCAAAAACGGTATTGATATCTCTAAATAAATTTTCGGAAAATGCGTATGACAAGGCAAAGTTTTCCACGTCGTAAAACTGGGGTTGTCGTTGGGTGTTGGTTCGTTCCTTTCGGACATTGGCAAAGTTCATACTTCGTCGCATGGTGTACGTCTGAGCAATTTTCCGAATGGAGTCCCGATCCGCAAGTTCTTCAATATTGGCCAGCGCATCTCGAAATTCTATATCGGGATCGAGGGGGTTAAAACGAGGATTCCGCCACTCTTCAGCAATGCTGTAAAATAGCGGAATGCGTAGCTTGACCTTTTCTGAGAAAAACTTTCCGAGTTCCCAGCTGGTTTGCAAGTCATAGGATTGAATTTCCTCTTGGCTTCTTTCGGTAACACTTTGATCGATGCCGCCCCAGGCGATGGAGCTGTAGTTACCGGTGAGGGTGATATTGGCAAAATCGGCCAATTGCGCATTGACCCTTGCATTGGCGGCAAAACCACCCTGGCGGTCAAATCCTCCAAGTCTCAATTCATTCACCCAAATTTCAGCGCACTTTGGTAGTCCATCATCCTGCACATCGCCGAGTTGCTTTTTGGGGTTTCTTACCCCAATCATGATGGTTCGGGTATTTCCAAGGTTGGGCACGCCAACAACGGTGATTTTATATCCCCCAAAATCCCGTGAGTACCGATTCCGAAGTGGCGTACCGGCCCTATCTCTCTCAAGTTTTACTTCGCGTAACTCATCTAAGTCGATAATCATTTCGTTTTCCTCGGGCCAAATTTCGTTGGGCTGAGTTGCTCCCCAGGGCGTTACGGTGGTGGAAATTTCGTATTCGTAATAGTTTTGATTGTAGTCGCTACCCACGCGGATAAACACGGTCAAATCACCATTTCGCACAGGCTCCTGAGGAAATCGCTCTTCCACGTGAACAAACATCCGAAGGCGCTTATACAACCGCATGTCCATGGCGAGATTCCGAAAAATGGCCCGGGCGTCACCGTCTCGCAAATTACAAACGGTCATGGACAAGGACTGTTCGTTTTGGGCTTGAATCGACGATGTTTGGAAAAACTGTTGTCTTTCAATTCCCGGAGGCAAAACATAGTTTATAGGTGAGCGCTGTCCGTTTTCTTCTAGGTTGACCACATTGGTTTCAAAGGTGGTTTCAAAATCTTCGTCTTCTTCCAGTTCATCGCGAATCCCGTCGAGGGTAAACATATACCGCCTCCACTCTCCCCGCACGAGTTCCAGTCGGGCCATCCTCAGCACAATGGGATCGGTAAACCCTTGCATAAACATCCGAATAAAACGGATGGAGCGGAAGTCGCTAATGGGACCTACTCTTTTGTCGGGTTGGAAAATTGGCACTTTAAATTGAATCCATCTGGAGGTTTTTTCCGATCCATCGGGCAAAACACCAGTGCGGGTTTCAAAAATATC
Organism: Cryomorphaceae bacterium; assembly: GCA_020832345.1. Taxonomy (GTDB): domain Bacteria; phylum Bacteroidota; class Bacteroidia; order Flavobacteriales; family Schleiferiaceae; genus CSBr16-58. Next base: position 7,605 of record JAFIEY010000030.1, read on the forward strand.
AGTAATATGATTTTGCCCAACTACCAAATCGCGTTGTCGCATACTGATGCGGTATTGGAAATAGGCCTCGGATTTACTCAGGGTTTGATCCTGATTGATATCCTCCACATCCGGGCGGGTGGTAGAAGATTGTGGAAAACCTTCCGGCTGCTGATTATTTGAGTTGCCCTCGGTATTGTTGAATAATTTATACCGCTCTTCGATGGTTGCCTCGGCATCATCGAGGGCCGTAGAGCGGTAATAAGAGAAATTATCCGCTGCCGGGTCATCAAAAGCTTGTTCATACGCACCGGAATTTACACCAAAAGCTGCTTCCAGTCTGTCCAAATAATTAAACGTTCCACCAAAACTATACGTTCTTTCCTGTTCGTCACTCAAACCATCAAGACCAACATCCTGCACGGTAATTGCGGAAGGATCATTATCGAAAGCCACCACTTGAGGTTGAATTTTGGGCACCAAGCCCCATGCGGTGGAATCAATTTTAGATGGATCACCATCAATGGGCAATCCATTTTCAAAAGCCATTCTTCCATCCTTAAGTATATCTTCAGAAATATTTCCCAAGTTAATATACAAATCCCCACCGCTAAGGGTAGGGTCTTCTAGGAATGGGTCAAGCAACCAAAACTGTAAAAACTCAATGTTTTGTTCCTCAAAGTTGTTGGTCTGCAACTGCCGCATGATACCGGCCCATCGGGATTGTGGATTTCTGAGTGTTCCATCTTCATTTAATCCGGAAGAAATACCTGCCTCACCTGAAACATCATAATTATAGGGTCCCCTTTCCGAAGGGTAATAAGCAATATCCAGTACAGGAATATTCCGGGGAAGGGCAGGGTCACGATCCATATTGGGAAACACCTCGCGGTATAGCACCTCTCGATGGTAGTGACCTGATTGAAGTTCTTTGTTTTCCCTAATATTTTGCGGAGTTGAAGCATTACTCAGGTGAAAAATCGGATCCACCGTGTACCAGGCTACTCGTGCTCGATTATACCCGTATCTGATGTCGTTGTTGAATTCTGCTTCGGGAAAGAGATCTGGTTGACCGGAAGGCACACTGGCTAATACCCACTGCATGGGATTTCGAATGTCTATCATCGTTTGACTCGACTCGAAGTCATCGATATAGGTGGTTTCTTCGCCGGTAATATTGATGGCCCGCGGTGAACCGGGAATCAAATGGGCAAACTCACCCTGAAAAGATACGGTGGATTTTTCTTTGGTACTGATAAAGGGAATATTATCTACCAATCGGGTGAGGAATGGCACTTCTTTATTGTACTGGGTATTCATTCCCCATATAGAGTTGGCAATAGGCTCATCTCCGAGATTGGCCTTTTGGGTAAGTGGTCGCTCGCGAAGGTGCAAGAAACTACCACCAATATTTAAATCATCGCTATATCTGTGATCTACATTTAATCCAAAAAACTGTCGGGTTTGAACATTAAAGAGGGTGTTATTCTCAAAGTCAACTTTAATGGGCATTCCGGATTGCAAAATACCTTCATTGAGAATTCGCACCCTACCTAGGTTATAATCGACGGTATAATCCACATCCTCCTGTAATTTTGAACCACCAGCAGTTACCACAACCGAACCTGGGGGGATGTTAATGGCGTTGAGCATAATTTCCGAACCGCTGCTGGATTTATATCTTCCCTTGAGAAAGTATTTATTGAGCTGGGTTTGTTCTTGTGCTCGAAATCTGGTGCTGTCGTATAATGCCTGAAAGACGTAATCATCATGAAATTCTTCGTCTAATTTTCGCCTAAGGTTGCTACCGAAAGGTTCGAGTACTGGAAATATAATCCGGCCATTTTGTGGTTTTATAGTAAGATCGGGGATGTAGTCAAAAAATCCATCCGGCATGGGGTCGAGGTTTCGGTTCACCCTATCGAGACCGACCACACGCAAGAGCAACTCTTCTTTGAGGTTTCCTTTTGGCAAAAAAGGAATGGGCACCCCGGTTTCGTCATTCCAGTACAAAACATCCAAACGAAAATCCTCTTCTGAGATTCCAAAAGCATTTAGGGAATAAATGTTTTTCATCATCAAATCCCAAAGAGGAAGGCGAACATCGAGGAGGGTACTTTTCAGCATTTTTAGAATAAGCGTACTTGGTGGCATTACACCGTCGTTGCCAAACTCACCCACTTGGTAGGTATTTCCATTCGCCGTGTATTGGAAGGCAACCGCAAGCACCTCATCTTGGTTTAAAGCCTGATTAAGTGAGATATATCCCAATTGCGGGTGAAAAGTATATTCAGAAGGATTGAGCTTTCTTGCGTTAGAGAGGTCTGTATAGTCAACGCCTTCCACAAATCCGCGATTATCGAGGCCTGTAGAAGCAGTGGCGATGGCGCGAATTCCGGGAAATTCCTGCTCCATTTGTCTTGGACTCAAACTGTTCATTTGGTTGTGAGGCAAGTCAGGATGTCTGCGGTCGTTGATTCGGGTAAAGATTTGCGCACCCGGGCGATTGGCACTAGAATTCCTGTAGGCAGAGGGCTTATCGGCTTCACCCAAATCCTGGAATGCGACGATATTCCGAACATCTTCGGTTTGGTTTCGTCTGTTGGTCACGTAAACTTCGATTCGGGTAATTTGAATTGGTGAAGTAATTACCGGCATACTACGCAAATAGCGCTCGTAATTTTCGCGAAAATAATGGGAGAGAAAATAGTGACGATTGGCTTCATACTCATCTGCTTGAATCATGAACTCTTGCTGCATCCCACCGCCTTGGACATTTACCGAGGAGGACTGACTCCGCTGTTCGGAAAGCACAGTGGTAACAGTGGTTTTACCAAACTGCATTTGGGTTTTGATACCGAATAAACTTTGCGCTCCGGAGATCAAGGCAGAATTGAGCGGAAGGTTGACATTTCCAACTTCAATTTTCTTAAAAATATCATCTTCTTCACCACTAAATTCTGTTTTCATGGTGTTTTCAAAAGCAAAGGTTGCCTCAGTATCGTAATTGGTTTGCAGCTTCAATCGGGTGCCAATTTCCCCGGTAACGTTCATTTGGATACGTTGATCAAATACCAGGTTGAAAGTGCTTCGGTTTCGTTCGGGCAGCATAGGGTTATCGATTTTTTGGAAACGACCGCCAATTGTAAGTGTAGCTGCACCCTGGGGTCGGATTTCGATATAATTGCTACCGAAGATATTTTTAAACCGTTCGCCGCCGACTTCGATTTGCGGAATTAGGCCACCTCCGGGATCCCGTCCGTCATCTTCCGTTTTGCGTTTCATACCGGCTCCGGCTCCGGCCTTTTGCTCCCAGTAATCCGTTGATTGTTCTTTAAAAATATATTCCCGGTATTCTTCAGGGGTAAGATATTTTGGCGTACCCAAAACAATATCCCCGAGTTTCCGGGTAATGATGTACATGTTAGTTTCGGGATCATACGTGACTTCCTCCTTGATGTTGGCGGGATCTTTTAGAAACAATCCACCACCTCCGGGCGTGTATGGGTATTTTAGACTATCGGGTTCGGTACTGTCATTGGCAAGTACCCAATCTTCCTCTACCGACAAATTGGTGTTACCACTTGCCGGCACCAGGAAAGTTGAGACAATGAGTCCAACAAAAACCGTAATTCCGTAATATCGATTTGTTTTGTTTCTCAAAACGCGCGCTACAGATTTTTAAGCGATTGTTTGATTACGCGATCTACTGTGTTCAGGGAAGTGTCTTGCAAAGCTTTGCGAATGGCCTTGGCAGCTGCGGCGCGGGCATAACCCAACACTTCCAGCGCCGACAAGGCATCCATAAAGAGTTTATTATCATTCAAAGGCGCACCGTCCATTTCCGTTGAATTTTCCGCAACAGCTGTAATTTTATCTTTTAAGTCAACGATGATTCGTTCTGCTGTCTTCGTTCCAATGCCTTTAACCGAACGAAGGACATCGCTTTGTCCGGCACCAATGACCCGCACCAAATCTTTTGCATTGAGATGCGACAAGATCAAACGGGCAGAACTGGGACCAACACCCGAAACTGAAGTAAGCAATAAGAACATTTCTTTTTCCGCCAATTCGTAGAAGCCAAAAAGTATTTGGGCATCCTCACGAACAATAAGGTGTGTATGCAGGAAAACCTCCGTTTTTCCCTGAAGGGCTTCATAGGTGTGAATCGAATGAAGAACCTGATACCCAACACCCACACACTCTATTACAGAATACGTTGGCGTGCTATTAATTAATTTTCCTCGTAAACTAAAAATCATACTCCTGCTTTGTGATGATATACAAACGGCAAAAGTAGATTTTTAATATGTTTAATTTGGTTTTTTTTTGGAAAAAAATCCCACTAATAATCAACAGTGATTTTTTTAGATTTTACCTTGGTTCAAATTTCATTTGATACCAGCAAAAACTTCACTAACTTTGTCTCTATTATTCGGCTACTTTTATCCGTTTTTAAAACGTTATTCACCAGATATTTCGCCATGCAAAACCGCTTTATCACCATCTCCTTTATCACCTTGTTTTCCGGTTTTCTCCACACGGGTTTTGGGCAAGGTATTGATGCGTATTTCGACCGAATTGAACTTCGATACGACACCATAAAATTAAACTATACAGATTTTTACATTGGGGATGAGCCCAGCTTCTTCTTGCCCATCCGACAAGACATAGAAGAAATTGAGTTGCGGTTTTATTTAAACTTGCAAGACACTTTATTACCGGAAAGTGTGGTAAAGGGCAAACACTATCAGCAAATAGACAGTCTATTAAAAATTGGAACCACTTTTTACCGGGTCAAATTAGAACTTTCCGAATTAAAACCCGGGCAAATGATTTCACCGGTAATCCGTTTTACCACCGGAAAAAAGCACCAAAACTTTGAAATGAACATTTACCCATACGAGATTCCACAAATTGCGCTGGCAGAAAGTGAAACAGAAGTTTTTCGAGGGGAGGAAAAGAGCATCGAGATTGTTGCAGTAAATCCTGAATTTTACGAAGTGAATGAGGACTGGGTAAGCGAAGAAGCATTGGACTATTGGTTGCGGAGAGAATCGGGAAAACTCGTGCTCAATATTCGCGGCAAAACCACAGGCACCAAAAAACTACAAATCCCAACTAAACTGAAATATTCCTATCCACGCGACAGCAGCATCACAAAAAAAGGCCCTGTGTTGGAAATCGAAATAGTGATAAAACCCAGCCGACTTCGTTTTTTAAATGCCGACCGAGAAAACATCTTTTTCGACAGTGAATCACGATCTGCAGGGGAAATTCAACTCGACTATCATCCGGGCTTAAAATTAAAAAACGCCTACCGAATTGAAGATGTAAATGAGGGAAGCGGCAGGTTAATCGCCGAAATCATTCCCAAATCAGCGTTGGGAAACGACAAGATTTTATGCGAAGTATATTCCTATAGTCATCACCGAACAAACGAGGGCTACCTCTACGTGAAAGATGGGGGAAGAACCTTGGCCATGACCAATTTCAACGTGGTCAACCGACCATTGATTCAAGATGTTTCGCTTATGCGGGAAGGCGGTGACTGGACAGACAGGCTGACCATTTACCCGGGAGAAACGGTCGAGCTGAGAATCCGGGGAAACGGACTGAGCATTAGCAATTTCAATTTTGCGCCATGTGAACACCGTCGGGACACAACGCGCATAAGCGATCGAATCACATTTTACACCATTACCGTACCTCACAATATTGACCGTAAAAAGGTAAGTGTTTTTATGAATGATGACGTTACACAATATGAACTTTTGGTAAGAGAACACAAACGTCCGGCGCAATTTGATTATATTTCCATTGATTATGGTGAAGGCTTTGTTACCCTCACGGATGAGAAAATAGATAAACCTATATTTTATGACCAAACCATAAAGGATATCACCCTCTACTTTGACCGAACAAAAATTGACAAAAAGGATCGTTTTTACGGGGTGCAAAACCTCGAAATAGAAATCCGAATTATGTCGCAGGACAACAAATTATTGGATATTCAAACCATCAGAAATATTGTCGTTTGTCCGGATGAAACCTCTCCAAGACATTCCTTTTACCAGGATTTGGGTTGTGAGCGAAATAGCATCAGTCTCAACACCCACCTTTTGCGAAAAACTTTTACCCTTGACGCTTTTGATCAGGTCATTATCAATATTCGGCACACGGGTGATAATGGCCCAACCGAAAGGGTTCACATTTATGCTGAGCGTGCTTTCAATTTTGATTTGGATGTGAGTTTTCCGGCAGGTTTGCTTACCGCCTCCATTAGCGATCCATCGGTGAATAATTTTTCTGGGGTGAGTACGGCATTTATGGCCCAGTTCAAATTTTACAGCAAACGAAGATTCGGGCAATATAGTCCCTTTCAGATTGGTGCTGGGTTTTTAGCCCTCAATGCATTCAATTTTGCCGATGATGCCCAGCGCGATTTAGGCGCAGTAATATTGGCTTCCATTGTCCCGGTTCGCCGAAGAAGTTCCTTCAGTTTTCCCATCTACGTAGGTGCCGGATATTTTTTCAATCAAAACCAATTTATATTTTTGGTGGGACCGGGACTTCAAGTTCGGTTTTAATCTAAACAAATTGCCCTATTTTTTCCTTAAAACAGAAACCATTAGCATGAATTACCGCGAACGTGTGGAAGAGTTGAAGCAGAGGATAGAAAACATCACAAACAAACTTCAAACTAAATTTTATTATACCGAACCGGAGGTGTTACACCAACCAGACAAAGATGGATACAGCACCATTGAATGGCTGGAATACGCCAATCTCAAGGGTTACCACTATTTTGAAACATTACAGAAAACCCCGGGGAACACCGAAAAACCCGATTTAAACGCCAGTCACTATATTCGTTTTTTTGCCCGCAAAATACTCAAAAAAGAGGTGGATAATCACGCACAGATCCCACCTGCATTTGTCCCAGTCAGCAAACGCCCCAACAACGAAAAAGTCCGATTAAGCGAAAAGAAAGTCTTCTCGGATCTATTGGCCTTATTGGAAATGTGGAAAAAAATGCTGGAAGCGGCAGAATCGGAAAACCTCAAAAAAGTTAAGGTTAAAACCGGATTTTGGAATTTATTTTCACTCGATGCCCTTGAACTGGCCACGGTTAGTTTAGCTATTATTGAGCGGAGAATTGATTTGGCTTCAGTCGGAAACAAAATCCATCAATAAGCTCTCGCTGGATTTCCTTCGACATAATTCATAAAAGCACGGTTGACTACTCTATTTCCACCGGGCGTGGGATAATCGCCGGTAAAATACCAATCGCCTAGGTTGTGTGGACAAGCTGCATGGAGGTTTTCAATGGAATTATATACGATCTCGACCTTTGCGTTTAAATCCTTGGGCGTTAGTAATTCTGAAATGGCCATAGAAATTTCAACTGCCGTAAAGGGCGCGTAAATATCCTTAACATGGTTTTCGGGATTTTCATTCATCGTGGATGCCTTGCATTTTTCATACGTTTCGGTAATGACAGATTCCCTTCCGTATTTTTTCAGCAAATGAATGGCTGCCTGAAATGCGATAAAATCTCCCATCCGTGCCATGTCGATGCCATAACAATCGGGGTAACGAATTTGTGGGGCAGAAGATGCAACAACAATTTTTACCGGCTTTAATCTGTCGAGAATACGCAAAATACTCTGACGCAAAGTGGTTCCCCGAACAATCGAATCGTCCATTACCACCAATTGATCCCCCTCTTTTAAAATACTTTGGGTGATGTCATAAACGTGACTTACCAAACTGTCTCTACCCGAATCTTCGGTAATAAATGTTCGGAGTTTGGCGTCTTTCCAGGCCACCTTATCCCATCTTGCCCTTTGATTCAAGACTTTGAGTATTTCCGGTTGGGTTGGATTATTTAGGGCCGCTATTTGTTCGGATTTTCTTTGATCGAGGTGATCTTCCACACCTTTCATCATGCCCAAATAACTCACCTCCGCGGTGTTGGGAATAAAAGAAAACACGGTTTTATCCAAATCGTAGTCAATGGCTTCCATGACTTGCGGGACAATAAATCTTCCCAAATTGATTCTTTCCTGGTAAATATCACGGTCGTTTCCCCGTGAAAAATAAATCCTTTCAAAAGAACAGCTCTTTCGTTCGAGTTGCGGCACAATGGGTGCTTCATAAACATCGCCATTTTTCCTAATGATGAGGGCGTGTCCGGGCGTCACTTCTTTGATGGAATCAAATGGAACGTCAAAGGCCGTTTGAATTACCGGGCGTTCACTGCAAACCACAACCACATCATCATCGCAATAATAATACGCCGGACGAATGCCGGAAGGGTCCCTTAGCACAAAGCTGTCGCCAGTGCCAAACATACCTGCCATAGCGTATCCGCCATCCCACTTTTTAGAGGATTTTCTCAGGATTTTTTCAATGGGTAAATTTTCCGCTATCAAAGGAGATATTTCGCGTTTGCTGTAACCCTCTTTGCGGAATTTCCGATAGAGTTTTTCATTGGAAGCATCCAAAAAATGTCCAATTTTCTCCATGATGGTGACAGTATCGGCAAGTTCCTTGGGATGCTGCCCATAATCGACCAATTGATCGAATAAATCGCGGACATTGGTCATATTAAAATTCCCGGCCAATATCAAATTGCGACTTACCCAGTTATTTTGACGCAAAAATGGGTGACAGTTTTCGATGGAGTTTCCGCCATAAGTTCCGTAACGTAAATGGCCCAGATACACTTCTCCAAGGTATGGAAGATTTTCCTTTAGCCAGGGAACTTCATCGAGATGATGCGGATACTCTTTAAGGATGCCCTCAATCCGCTTTGTAATATGCGTAAAAATATCCTGAATTGGTTTAGCATCCACAGAGCGGTAGCGCGAGATATACCGGCTACCAGGGGGCATATCCAATTTTATGGAGGCGAAACCGGCTCCGTCCTGACCCCGATTATGCTGCTTCTCCATAAGGAGATACATCTTATTAATACCGTAGAAATAGCTTCCGTGCTTTTCGCGATAGTGCTCTAGGGGCTTGCGCAATCGCAACATGGCAATGCCACATTCGTGCTTTATGGGGTCGCTCATTCTGTCGTTTTTCTGCGTTGAATTGAAGCGGCAAAGTTACATGTAATTTTTGGCATTACCGAATCATTAAATGCCCGATAAGCCAAGTTGTGAAAAAAGAAAAAACAAATAATGAGTCCCCTCCAATAAGGATGATTTCAACCAAAATCGAAGAGGAGGGGATTTTTGAGCCGGAGCTAACCAGCTGTTAGTGAGGATTCAAAAGTCGATCGACAAAGAAGATTTTGGCTAAAGAGACTATTTGGAGCAGACTCAATAATTTAGTTTGTTCCGGCATTAATCGCTGTGGTCGTTCCTACCTGATTTGGTTTTATTTTAGACGAAGGGCGTTTTGTGAGATGCGCAACCACCAAAGAAGTGAACAACCCCAGAAAAGCCGCTCCCACACCGGAATGCCACATAAAACTTTCAAGATTATAAAAATCATGGGCCTCAGAAATGGTCATATTCCCCGACTGAACCTCATACGCAATGGCATTTTCAAAAAATTGAGACCCAATATATGACGAGACAAAATATTGAGCAACCGGACTCAGAACGGCGATAAAAAGGGTCATGAAAACGCCGGCCCTAAAACCCTGCTTGAAACTCATTTCGTTATTGAAAAACTTTTTCCGTTTTTCGAGAATTCCGAAATAATAAATTAAAACCGAGGGGAAGGATATAAAAGCTGAAAACAACTTATACTTTTCAATGCGACTATCGTAAAAGCCCAAAGCATTTTCAAGTGCAGCCCAAAGCATGGTCATGGCAATAAAAATAAGTGCCCACTTTAATTCAATCCCCCGATTTTTAAAAGTTTCCATGTCTTAATTAATTATAACAAACCTCAACGGATTTAGCCATTTCAACCATGAACGTACCGTTCCTTAAAACAAAAACCAATGACTGTGAATTAAGCCTTTAAAACACTATTGCATATCAAAATATTGATTTTTTGCCATGCAAATGTAAAATGTTTTCTAACTTTTACATTATTATTATCGTATAATTATTTCTACAAAAAGTAAAATCGTCAAAAAGACCATCGGCGATAATTTTTTTTTGCCGCAAACATTACAAAAAAATAACGGGATGATAAAATTCCTTCCAACCGATTTTTGCAGACTTTACAAAATAATATTCACCCCGCAGCAGAAATCATAATATAAGGACTACAAAAAATTTAAGCTAAAACCAAAAAAACCTCATTGATGATTACGTAATCGGGTATTGTTGGAGAAAAATAAATATTTTGGCACAAGACAGCAAAAACGCACGAAATTTCGGGTAATATTAGCTGCGAATGGCACAATTCTACACGAATAAAAATAGTGTATGATTGTGCCATTCGCAGCTAAAAAAATAAGTGATGATCATCACTCTCGTTTTGGAATGATTTCACTAAAATCCCATTCGCACGCCGAACATAAAGTTGGTGCCGGCCTGTGGATATAAACCCATTTCACGAATGTTTTGATTGCCCCAGGCATAAGAGTAAGAATAACCATTACTGGCGTAGGGCTGTGCAATAAGACTTCTCTCACCGAAGAAATCCCTAAATACGTTATTTCCGAAAATATTGTTCACAAACAAACTCGCCTCCAAAAACTTTAATGCCTTGGTCTTAAAATTCCAGGAAATTCGCAAATCATTGACGAAGTATGCCGGAAGAGAAAGATCATCCTCCTGGGTATTGGAAACATATTGCTTGCCAACATATCGCTGAGTCCAACCGAACATCAAAGGTTTGATTGGACTATATCGCAATGTGCTTCCCAAAATAACATTCGGCGAAAAGGCAATGGCGGTATTTCCTAAATCCTCGGTAATGGGCGCATTCGTAATGGAATCAAATGCAACCACTTCATTCCATCCCATATTGCGGTTTTCACTAAATGCAGCATTAAACAATAAACTCCATTTTTTGCTAATTTGCAAGGCTGCATTGAACTCTACTCCTGCGCGAAAACTTCTACCCACATTTTTGCGCAACGCAAATCCCACATCGGATAACTCGCCTGTAAGAACCAATTGATCGTAATAATCCATAAAATACAAATTTGTTTCAAACGTAAGGTTCTTGAAGCTGAATTTTGTTCCGGCTTCTACATCAAACATAAATTCCGGTCTTGGCATTTCGTCGATGGCTTCGAGGTAATCCCTACGAGCCGGCTCCCTACCGCCGTATCCAGCTGATAAATAAACACTTTGAGATTCTGAAATTGGCAATGAAAATCCGATTTTGGGATTAAAGAACAACAAAGCGTCATCCACATCAATATCGGATAAATTCCTGTCAACACCCTCAGCGGTATAATGAACATACCTTACCTGTGCATCGGCAAAGGCAGTAACCTCCCCTATTTGCTTTTCAATTTTCAAATACTGATTTGCATCTATTTTATTTCCGACATTATTGTAAAATTCAACATCTCGAATGTCCGGTGATTCGTTTACCCATAAAACTTCACCAAAGTGATCGCCTGTGTAATAACTGGCAGCACCACCAGCAGTGATGAGGGTTTTGGAGGTTTCGTATTGCAAACTATACACAATTCCGCCGAAGTGATTGCGCAACCAAAGTCGCCGGGTCAAATCACTATTGGTAACCGTAGTGGAGTCATTAACGACAATGGGTGGAAGATTGTAGTTGGAAAGTCCATGTGCATTTCTATATTCTTCGTAATAGCCTTCGCCAAAAGTGTAGTGCAATGCCGTATGGAGTTTTAAATTTTTATTGAAACGATGATTGAGGTGTAATTGGTAGTGATCCTGCCGATAATTGTCCACCTGATCATCGTAAAATCCGAGTACAGTTCGGTCACCGGCGGCGTTGGTTCCGCGAATTTCCCCAGCGGGATTATACGTCGGATTTGTGAAAAGCATATCCGGCGAAACTCCATACCACGCTTGATAGGTTCTTTCGCGTCCACCAAAAGTGATAAACCTAATGGAGGTTTCCTTTCCTGTATAACCACCTGATAGATAATATGAACTCAAATCAGAAGAGGCCCTATCCAAATACCCGTCAGAACTAATTCGGGACAAGCGACCATCTAGCGACCAACCTTTTTGGTTTCCGGTGCCAAAGCGAATATTGCTGCGCTGGGTATTAAATGATCCCGCAAAAAGGTCAGCTTCTCCGTAAGCCTCTGTGCGCAAACCTTCTGTTTCGAGGTGTACGCTAGCGCCAAAAGCACCTGGGCCATTGGTCGATGTTCCGAGACCCCGCTGAATTTGAATGCTGTTGAGTGAGGATGCCAAATCGGGCATGTTCACCCAAAATACACCTTGAGATTCAGCGTCATTAACGGGAATTCCGTTGATCGTTACGTTGATTCTCGTTTGGTCACTTCCCCGAATTCGCATTCCTGTGTAACCAATTCCCGCACCGGCATCTGAGGTGCTCACTACTGAAGGCGTTTGTTCGAGAATAAATGGAATATCTCTACCCTCATTAAACTCCACAATCCTTTGTTTGTCCAAAGTTGTCGTTGCAATTGGCGTACGGGACGAACCTGTCAATGCCTTAACATCAACCGCACTAAGCCAAGAGACTTTTGGTTTTAGGGTTAATTGCTCATAGTAAATAACCTCACCTTTCCCACCACTTGGTTGAGATGTGGAAGCCTTTTTAAAATCCACCGCTTGAACCAAGGGGAAATAATCGCTGTTTTCCACCACAAAGTAAACGGAATCCCTACTGGTTTTATATTCAAATCCACCTTTGTTATTGGTGTAAATCGTATCCTGATCGGGATAAAAAATCACCCGAATGCCTTGCAGGGGTTGTTTAATTTCGGCATCCACCACAAATCCTCCAACGGTGTTGGTCTGCGCAAAAATCGTACACGTGCTGATGAACAGCCATGTACCCAAAAGTAATTGTCTCATGATAAATAGATTATCACGAGTAACAGGGGCAATTACTCGATGGGTTATAAAAAAAATTAATGAATATTTCAAATCCCTACGCCGGCATTATCCGGATCAGGTGTGTTCTCAGGCGAGAACCGGGTATAATCTCAGCCATTCTCGGCAACGTTTTGCCAAGGGTTGGCACCCCTTGAGATGGCGCAAAGGTAAGGTCATAAAATCGGATTGTGCAAGCTTATACCACCCTAATTCCAAATTTGTATTTGACTATGTTCAGCAAATACAACATCACCGGAACCATTATGAGGGTGAGGAAGGTAGCGAAGGTCAAACCATAAATAACCGTCCAGGCCATGGGTCCCCAGAAAGCGGCGTTATCCCCTCCGAAATAAATTTGCGGATCATACGCGCTAAAAAGCGTGAAGAAATTGATGTTCATTCCGGTTGCAAGGGGCAACAATCCTAAAATGGTTGTTATTGCGGTAAGTAATACCGGACGAAGGCGTTTTTCTCCAGCTTCCACAATCGTTTCGTAGATGGCATTTAGGGGCAACCTATCGTCGTCGGTAAGTTCGAGTTCTTTGCGCTTCCTACCCAAAAGTAAATTTGCGTAATCCACCAAAACAATGGCATTGTTGACCACAATTCCGGCGAGGGAAATAATACCAACACTGGTAAATATAACCACAAACTCCATTTGGGAAATTACCAGTCCGAGGAACACCCCGATGAGTGAAAGTAAAACCGTGGTCATAATGATAAAAGGCGTGGTTGCCGAATTAAATTGTGCCACCATGATTAGGAATATCAGGAAAACCGCGATTAACAAAGCACGGCTCAAAAATTCCATCTCCTTGGCCTGGTTTTCTTGTTCGCCGGTAAAATCGTATTTCATTCCGGGCGGCATTTTGTAATTGGCCATGTGATCTTTAATTCGATTGACCGTTTCAGTAGCATTAAAACCCTCATTTACGTTGGAGCTAATGGTAATAACCCGATTCAAATCGATGCGTTTTACGGCATTAAAGGTGGAAGCTGTCCTCACTTCAGCTACGGCGGAAATGGGAACTTGTTTGATTTTTCCCGAAGCCGGATCTCTAAAAGTGATTCGAGTATCCAACAACCGATCGAGATTGTACCGATCTTGATCTTTGTATCGAATATTGATTGGGTAATCTTCTTTGGTTTCCTTAAAGGTACTGATTTCCTTTCCAAATAAGGCTGTACGCAAAGCATCGCCAATTTGACCGGAAGAAACACCCAAACTCCTGGCTTTTCTGCGATCAATAATAATGGGCAATTCGGGTTTCCCCATTTGCACATCCAATTTGAGTTCCTCAATTCCGTCAATGTTGGCCGTATTGATGTATCGTCTGATTCTTTCCGCTTCATCCAACAATTCCACGTAGTCTTCACCGGAAACTTCCAGGTTAATTTGTGCACCGGCAGGTGGCCCAACTGCATCTTTGGAAACGGTTATTTGGGCTCCGGGATATCCCCGAACTTCATTGCGAATGTCTTCCAGGACTTTGGCGGTATTTACACCGCGTCTATCGGGAAAGTCAACAAATGAAACTTCAATTCTGGCTTTGTTGGGCGTTGGTGCATTCGATGGCCCCTGATTGGGATCCGAAGCGCCCATACCCACTTGTGTAATAATGGACTTAACCAAAAAGCTGCGTTTCGCATAAGGAACCTCATTGGTATCAATGCCTTCTTCAAAATACGGCACAAGCAAATCTTTAATTTTGTGTTCCAATTCAAGCGCCACGGCATTGGTTACTTCGATATCAGTTCCGATGGGAAGCTCAACATAAACCTCCGCTTTCTTTGGCTGGTTTTCGGGAAAAAAGGTCACCTGCGGGGTGAAGGCAATAATTAACCCAACACTTAAAACCAACAGGGCAAAGGAACCTATGAAAAAGAATAACGGATTTTTTTTAGTCAGTGCAAAGGTTAGGGTTTTATGGTAAATTTTTTCCAATCGGGGCAGGAATTTCTTTTGAAACCAGTCAGTGGCCGGAGATATGAAAAAGCTGTTTATTGGTCTAAGCACCGCAAAGAAAATCAAAAGATTACCGGCCCAGTAAACTTTAAACACAATAAACAACACACCAATAATGGCCATGGAAATGGAGAATATTAACATCCGGCGAAAGTTTGGCGCATCTTCTTTTACCTTCATATAAACTGAGGTCAACACGGGATTTATCACCAACGCGACAAAAAGTGAAGATCCCAGAACGGTCATCAGGGTAAGGGGTAAAAATTTCATAAATTCCCCAAACATCCCGGGCCATAAGGCAAGGGGAATAAATGCGGCAAGGGTGGTTGCGGTGGAAGCAATAATGGCGAGGGCAACTTCACCCACCCCCTGTTTGGCAGCGGCTATCGGACTTTTACCTTCATCCATGAGGCGGTAAATATTTTCGACCACCACAATACCGTTATCCACCAACATACCCAGCGCCAGTACCAGAGCAAATAACACCACGGTATTTAGGGTAATACCCATCATTTCCAGGATAAAAAACGACAAGAGCATGGAGAGCGGAATGGCAATACCCACAAATAGTGCATTTCGCAATCCGAGGAAGAACATCAAGACCACAATCACCAGGATTACCCCAAAAATAATGGAATTTTCCAATTCACTTAATTGTGCCTTACTCGAATCACTTTGATCATTGGTGATGGATATATCTAGGTTATCGGGTAAAAAATTCTCTTTGGCTTCAGCGAGAATTTTATTAATTTTCTCCGAAACGATAATGAGGTTTTCTCCACCTCGTTTTTTCACGTCGAGCATTACCACCGGACGGAAAAATTCCCTTGCGTAACTCTCTTTTTCTTTTTCGCCAAAATGAATATCGGCAATATCCCGCAAGTAAACGATATTTCCAGCCTCGTGCTTCACAACGATATCCCCAATTTCCAAAATATTGGTGAAGTCCCCGGAAATGCGAACATTTTTTCTAAAACCATCGATAAGTAAATCCCCTCCCGAAATAGAAACATTTTCACTTTGAATGGCTTGCGCTACATCATCAAAACTCAGATTGAGAAGTTCCAGCTCCCGCTGATCGATGGAAATCCGAACTTCCTTATCGTCCATTCCACGAATATCAACCCCGGAAATTTCGTGTAATGCCTCAATTCTTTCTTCGAGATATTCCGCATAAATTTTAAGTTGATCCGATGAAAACTCGCCCGAGAGGTTAATGTTTAAAATGGGCACTAATTCCGCAAAATTGAGTTCAAAAACATTGGGGTCTGCCGGCAAATCGGAGGGAAAGTCGGGATCACTTTTCGCAATATCCACCTTATCCTTGATGCGTTGCAAAGCAATTTCCGGGGGTACGCTAAAATCAAACTTGATCTGAATACTGCTATAACCCTGCGTGGAAGTGGAAACAATTTCATCAATACCGGAAGCGGCGTTAATTTCCTTTTCCAAAGGACGGGTAATCAATTTCTCAATATCCAAAGGTGAGTTTCCGGGATATGCCGTACTCACATAAATCTCAGGTGTAACAATCTCCGGAAAAGCCTCTGAAGGCATGGCTTTATAGGCCATAAATCCGGCGAGAAAAATAATGACGGTCAGGACAAAGACCGTGTTTTTATTATTGATCGATGCAGAAGATAATTTAAATTCCTTCTTCACCGAATTGTCCAAGGTATCCTTAGCCATTTTCATTTTCTTCTTTAACGGTGGATATTTCTGTGACATAAACTTTTTGTCCAGTCTTAATGCTTCTCGAGCCTTTATCTACCACCAATTCTCCGGGCTCCAATCCATCCAAAACTTCCGTCAACCCCCGGTAGGTTAATCCCGGCATGACATTGCGTTTTTCGATTTGGGCATTTCTATCATTTTTATTCTTTGCCACAAAAACATAACTATTACCCTGTGGATCCTGTTGAATGACCCTATTGGGCACGGTTACCACACTGTCTTTGGCGTAATCCAAAATATACACATTCGCCAGTAAGTTGGGTTTGTATAATTCATTGGGATTTTCGAGGCGAAATACAACCCGAAAGGTTCTGTTTGCCGGATTGATCACCCTACCCGTTTGGTGCACGGTAGTCCATACTGTATCAAAAATGGAAGGAAATTCCAATCTGGCCTTACTACCTTCACGAATACTTTTTATGTGCCGCTCGCTCACATCTGCCTGAAGATAAACTTCATCCAAATTTACGAGGCGAAGCAATGGCATTTGTGGCGCAGCAAGTTGTCCAAATTTCACAAATATTTCATCTATAATACCGTCAAAGGGCGCTTTAATTCGCGTTTGATTGTATTGCGAACGCAGGGTGTTAAGACGAGATTGCAGGTTTTGTACATTGTTTTGGCTTTCGAGAAATTGCAATTCTGAACCGATATTTTGTTTCCAAAGACGTTCCTGTTTTTCAAAAACCGTTTTGGCAAATTTCAACTGTGATTCAACTTCATTTAGGTTGCTTTTAATTACCGTTCCGTCGAGTTCTAAAAGCAACTGGCCCTTTTTGACCTTTTGACCTTCTTTGACATGAATGGCCAGCACATTGCCCTGGGTTTCCGGAAAGATTTCCGCGTTTTTGTCAGCTTCGAGGGTGCCGTAAATTTCCACGTAATGGTCAAAAGCATTGGGTTCAATTTTGAATGCCGTGATATTGGAGCGACTTGCGGTTGTGTCTTTTTCAGCAATTTCGGCGTCAATTTTGGCGAGAATTTGTGATAAGGAATCTATGGAAACCTGTAACGATTCCCTTCGAATGCTCAATTCATCACTGGATTTTTCGGCTTCGGGTTTACAGGAAAAGACTGTAAAAAAGACAAGTATAACGGGTAAAAATTTTGATGTGTTCATTTAGTAGGTGTTAAAATTTCCGATCATTTTTTCTAAAGCGCTTCTTGCACTCACCAGTTGGAGCAGTGCATTGATGTAATTCCGTTCGTTTTCCAAAAATTGGTTTTCCGCTTGGGTGAGGTCCAAACTACCGGCCAAACCTTCGCGGTATTTGACGCGGGTATTGTCGAGGATTTTTTTGGCCAAATCGCGATTTCGCTTACTGGTTTGCACGCTCTTTACCGCAACCGACAAATTACCTTTTGCCGTTTCGTAATCAATTTGCGCTTGCTCGCTGGTAAATTGCTTGTTCATCACCGCACGATCGAGGTCAATGCGGGTTTGTTGAATTCGTGCGGATCTGCGAAAACCGGTAAAGACGTCCCACTGAAGACTCACACCTAAAACGGAAAAGGGCACCCAATTATCACGGTCGAAGTCAAACATCCCAAAGGAATTTCCGAAGGTGTTTTGGCTGTAATTAAAAAAGCCATTTACCTTGGGCAATAACGACATTTGTTCATTTCGCATGGTGAGCAGTGCCGCACGCTCTTGGGTAAGTGCAGTGCGATAACCGATGTCTCTATCAAGATTAAACCGCGTTTCGAGTATTTCTGATGACATATTACTCAACTCAGTGAAGTACGATAAATCATTGCTGAGTTCTATCTCCTTTTCCTGGGGAACACCCATGACGAGTTTTAACCCCATCAAAGCGAGTTTAGACTGTTGTTTTGCCTGGGCGATGTTGTTCTCCAAATTAGAAACCAAGAGTTCAATTTGATCGACATCCTGTTGCTCCAAAAATCCCTCTTCAAACAACTTTTCATTTTCAAGTAAGGTTTTTTTACTGGAAATGAGATTCTCCTCTAAAATTTTCACCAGTTCACGACTTACCACAACATTTCCATAAGCGTTATACACTTGTTCGGTAACATCAATTTTGCTCTCTTCGAGTTCAAGGTTGGCGATTTCCTTATATACCCTGCTGGCCATTAATGCAACGATATAAGACCCGTCAAAAATGAGCTGCCGGGCACTCAAACCATAAGATGATTGGTGCGCTACACCAAACGCCAATAAGACAAAATCTTGTCCGGGTGGCGGATCGGGCAGAAAGGCTGCCGGCACCGGTTGCTGCGGAATCTCCTGATTGTAATTCATTTCGGCGGAGGCACTTACCTGGGGCAATCCCATGGCACGGGTTTCCTTGATGACCTTTTTGGCCTTTTCGTAATCCATCTTTTTATTGCGCACGGAATAACCGTTTTCGCGTGCGTAATTCACGGCCTCTTGTACCGTGAACTCAACCGGCTGGGCATAAAATAACCCGGGCATCAGCAATAAGAAAAGAAAAATAAGTTTATAGTTCATCATAGATAGTTTTTTTCGAGGTGTTTTCGACCTTTCTCGGCAGAGATTCCGTAAATATGGTAAATGAGTGCTTCCCGGTGAAAGTCTTTTTGCGTGAAATCCTTATTCCAGAAAAAATCATCACTCATCACGATGTAGGCTTGTCCGAGATACAAATGGGCAATGAGTTCGGGATTGATATTCTCACGATAATATCCGGTTTTTATGCCCCTTTTGATATTATCAACCGTTACCCGAAGCAGTTCTTCCTTTTCGAGTTCTTGAATATAGGTAAAGGTTCTGGGGAAATACTTTTTCAGCTGGTAAATCATCCGCTGATGTGTAGGGGTCAGGTATTTGCGCATGGTTTCGTCCATGGCAAATATTTCGTCGATGGGAGCCGTTTGCTGAGCCGCTATTTCACGGGTAAACTCCACCATTTGATTGGCAAGTTGCACCACGCCTTCGTGAACCAAATCGGCCTTGCTTTCAAAATAGCGATAGATGGTTTTCTTAGATATACCCAATTCGCTTGCAATCTGATCCATAGAGACTGAGCGCAAGCCAAATTGCATATAAAGGTACATGGCCTTTTCTACGATCGCATTTTTTTGTGATTCCTGTTCCAACATTCTAAGATTTGAGGCTGCAAAATTATAACCTTAAACCCTATGGAAACTATTCTTGTTCCGATAGTTTCCGTTAAAAGGATGTTAATTTTAATTACTTGATGTATTTAAACACGTACTTAGAATTGAGCAAAGCCAAAGCGCCCATGTATTTAATTCTAAACCGCACCATATCACCAACTTTATAATTTCTGTTGGTTTTGCCCAAATCAATAATAATCATATCACTACTGGCGCCCACCACTTTTAAATGCTTATCCTTGGGCTTTAGGTAATCCGGAGAAATATCGAGGAGGCCGATATCCAAAATGGCACGGTAAGAGGTTTTACCGTAGTCTTCTTCTTTGATTTCGTATGTTTCACCAGATGGATTTTCTTCCATTTGGCCCATTGGGACTTTGGGTTTTTTGCGAATTTCGATAATTTCGGCAAAAAGTTCAAAAACATCGGACTTCATCCCCTTAATGGTTTTCCCATTGAAGAGATTGTTTCCGAAAAATAAACTCTCCCCTATTCTGAAATGATTAATGCCTTTTGGTAACCTACGTTCGAGCAACAGGGGTATGACCACACTTGTCCCGCCGGTAACCCAGGGAATTTTGGTGTTGAATTTCGCTTCGATGAGCTGTTTGTACAAACTGAGTTGAATGAGTTTATCTTCGGAAGGCATTACGCCATACAAGCAATTCAAATTACTTCCAATACCCACCACTTCTATATTGGGCAATTCAAAAACCCGGGCATAAAAATCAAGTAATTGGTCTCCCAAAACGCCTTCGCGCAAATCACCAAGTTCAATCATAATGATGACCCGATGGATTTTATCTTGAATTTGTGCTTCCTCGGAAAGCAGGCGCATGGTCTCATATTCGGTATTAAAACTCACATCGGCAAAACGAACCACTTTGGGAATGCTCCTTTTGGCGGGCGGTCGGATATATACTGTATTAACCTCAGCATTTATTTTCTTGATTTTTTCGAGATTGCTAATCCGAGCATCGCATATTTCCCGAATGCCCAAATCGACGAGTAATTCGAGCAATTTGGTGTTTCCGCACAACAATTTGGAAACCACAGCCCATTCTATTTCATTTTTGCGGAATAGCTCGTGGAGAAAGTGAAAATTATGACGGAGCTTCTCTTGATAAATATTAAGGTAAGCCATTTTTATTGTTTTCGGTTGGATATTCAAAGCAATAAGATAATGCTAAAAACTAAGTATCCAACACATTTGGGAAATAGAAAAGATTCCGCAATATACGAAGGAAGAATTTGAACGCAATTTGTCAAATGCTTCCCAAAATCGTCATCAACGACGAATTACACGGATGGTCTTTTCACCCTCTCGCCAACCAACGCGTACCAAATACACGCCTGAGGGAAGATTATCAAGGGACAACCGATACGTTTCCCCGCGCTCCACCGTCTTCAAAACAGTTTGACCAAAGAGATTGATAACTTCAACATATTCAATTTGTTCATTGGATGTTAAGGTCAACAACCCTTCTGTGGGATTGGGGTAAGCGGACAACTTATATGACGGGGCAAAAGCTTTATTGCTCAAGGTATTTACACCCTCCACAGCAATATTGTTAAAATGCACCCGATTTCCGTTATCGGCCCGCATATCGGGACCATCAAATCGGATTCGGATTTTAAAATCCGGATTGTTGTTTGCCCGACTAACGGCGGAAAAATCAATTTCATAAAATCCGTAACTATTTTGAAGTGAAAGTGCTGAATTTGTCAAGCCGGTTGTTGACCACTCAGAGCCATTCCAGTAATCAATACGCAAAATATCCGCAGCGCCATCATCTTCTGCGGCAAAAGAAAGCACAATTTCCTTTTTGCCGTAGGTGGAAAATTGCATGATCATTTCGTTTTCACTTGAACCAATTCTAAAAGGCTGTTTAATTTGTAGCCCCCGAACATTGGCATTTGAAAAGGGGATATCATTATTAGCGCTTGCGCGGTAATTTATATCGGTTGGTGCGTTCCTCCTTTCCATGGATGCTTTTCGCCAATTGTTGTGACTACTATTGAAAGGATAGCCCTGCAAGCAAGAATTATACTGAATGGTGGCGTGTGCGCCACTTGCTGAATAAGTCGCCACCATACTATCCAACGGCTGGTTATTGGGCAATTCAGTGTCCATCACCCAGAAATAAATAACCTCTGGATTGGTATCGTTGATGAAGTTGGCCTGTATTTGCAGATTGACATCACGGGTAATTACAAGTGAATCGTCGGTGCTGCTGATGTCTCCTGACCAATGCGTAAAAATGAACCCGGGATTGGCCCTTGCCACAAGGGTAATTGGAATATCGTTGAAATAAACGCCATCCCAGGGATAGGGCTGATTTCTCACCCCAACCGTTCCCTTTTTAATATCAACCGTATTAATGGTGATATAACCTGCGATGGTATCGGATACGTTTAATGTGGTGTTGAAAGTTCCGGTAAGATTAAAGAAAGAAACCAGTGTATCCCTTTGCCGGCTGGGATGTTCCACGCCGTAAGTGATCAGGTTTTGTCGCTCGGAAGCCAAGTAGTAATGATCTCTATCTGATCGATGTAAATCTTCGGCAAGGTATGGTTCAACCACATCGCGAATAGAATCGGCCACCTCTTCAAATCGCCAGGGAGAAAAGGCGGTATTGATTAAATCGGCAAATCTGGTGAGGTATGGAATGTTAAATTTATCGTTGGTAATCATTTTTCCATAAAAGGAAATATTGGTCAATGTCAACCAGTTGGGATTTGCCCATAAGGAAACAAAATTCTGGGTCAAATTCATGGCAGCTTCAAAATCTTGAATATCAAAACGCCATTTACCATCGCCATAAGTGGAGTTTTCAGGATTGCGAACCCGCCAAAAATTTCGTTCATAGCTATCGTCGGACGAATAGATTTGGAAAATCAAATGGTCGATATAGTTTTCCATATCGAAATGGCTGGCCACCCAATCGTAAATACTATCTACAGAGAGATCGCTGTGTCGCACATGTTGTCGAAAATCGGCAAAATCCGTAAAATCCGCGGGTTCGCCTTCGCTGAGTTCACAACTAAATCCATTACACCTAATTTGGATTATATTGTCGGAATCCAGCCCAAATTGATTGGCGTAATGATGGCGATCAATACGGTCGCGAATGGCTGAAATGCCCCAGTATTCACCATTTATAAAGTGAATAATTGGTCGGTTTCGCATCACCATCGGATGAAATGGCTCAAACATTCGACTAAAGAAAACATCGTAATAAACGGCACCACCCGTTCCATCTGAGCGAAGCATCAACCGTTTATAGGTATCCTTTTCGGATCCGGTAGCGCCTATTAGGTCACGGTCAAAAAGCCCCGGCAAGGTAAACGTACTTTCCTGATGATAATCTCCACGAGCGTAAAGGCGCAGATTTTTTATCATAAAAATTCGGGAATTATTACCGTGAATACGAAAACCCACATCCTGATTGAGAATAGAGTTAAAATTTTGCGGTTCAAACATTTCCACATTCATCGGATATTCCCATGCGCGGCCTCTTCGCCAAAAATTATTCCAGTCGGGGCGCCACCATTGGTTGTCATTTGGGTTATTGGCACGCCATGTATCAAAATCTACGCCGGCTGTGTAAATGCCGTCATCATAATCAAAAAGGTGTTTTTCTGGCGTTGTAAGGGACACAACAGGGATATTGTATGGATTGCCATTTGGCCATACAAAATAAGTTTGAGTAGCGATTTGCGAGGGAATGTTTCCAATGTAAGCCCGCGCCCGAACAACCGTCCCCTTTCGCACTGGGGTAGGCGGATTATACATGGGGAATTGTGAGGGATTTTTTTTGGTAAGGCTATCAGGCTGATTGCTTCTATCGGCGATATTAATTGGATTATTGTATATATGGGATTCGTATTTAGAAGCCAACAAAGCACCGGGCGGATCAGAGGGATCGCGCTGATATTGGTTTTTATACGAAAATACTGTTCCGGAAACATTGTTGATATCCGGCTCTGAGCCGTCAAGTGTATAAACAATGGTTACGTTGGGGTTTACGTGATTTAGGGAAAGGGTGAAGTTGGCATTATATAAACCGGAGGTGTGGGAGAAAAAAGGCGGTGTCAATAAATTCGCTAAACCAGTGCCCGTATTTGGTGCATTTGGTGTTGGTGTATAAAAAAACAGCCAGCTTCCAGTGCCGTTGGGCTGGCGTCCATAAGAAACGTCCATCTGCAAAGTGGTCGCCGGAACAAAATCGACCTGCAAGCTATCGGGTCGGGTAAGCAGCAAATCTTCACCTGATGCACTAATGCTAAAATTTGTATGTAACGGTTGTGCCGGATTATTTCGATCTTTTCCCGAAGCCCAAATCAAAAGATAGGTATTAGGCGCAATAGAAATCTGGGGGAACGTCCAGCGAAAAGGTTGATTGGCATCATCGGACAGTCCGTATCCATCTAAGTCTATCGTATCTGTACCGAAGTTATATATTTCAATCCAATCCTCAAAATCATTATCCTCATCAGCGATGGTGGTGCGATTGGAAGCCATAAATTCGTTGATGGCTATATTTTGTCCGAAAATTACATTTGGGAAAATTGCAATAAAAAGTAGTTTAATAAAAGCAGTGAGATTTAATTTCATCAATCCAGTGGTTTACAAGTGGGTTTTCTTGAAAACGACAAAAATAGTCAAAAACAAGGAAGTAACAGCTTTTTTATATGAAAACATGAACTTTACATGGTTTTTATTAACGGAAGTGCAGTTTTTTTAAGTCTCAAATTATAAGTCTGCCCCAAAAAGTTCCTTTCTGCCAAAATCATCTTTTTTGGAGTAAACCCAATCTTAAAATAAATAATCAGAAAGATAAAATACGATAGTAATAGTTTCTAAAACTTTTGTTTATTTTTGTTGTTTAATAATTCTTTAAAAAAATCATGAGATTTTGAGGCTCACTTTTCCTCAAGCCCATTCACTTAAATGAGAACGAAAATATTCCTTTTCACAATTGCGCTAATAGGCCATTTTTCAATGGCTATTTCTGCTCAAAACTTAACTGGAGCAGAACGTTGTTTTTCGTCCACAGGAAATGGTTATGTCAATATCCCCAATTTCCCCCCAACAAGCTTTCCAATAAGCATAACTTTCTGGTTTCACCGAAATAACCAAGGCGGCGTACAGGCGATTTTCTCCACAGACAATACGTTGGGTGGATACCATGGTATTCACGTACAGTACAGATTTAACAATCAAATAGAAGTGTCGTACGGAACAGGAAATTGCTATGCCCCTCAATGCAGGAGAGGTTGGTTAGTTGACATACCCAACGCCATGCACCCCATAAATACATGGATGCACGTCGCCATTGTATATTCTTCGTCAACCGATACCGATATATACATCGATGGCCTTCTTCGTCCAAAAATAAGCACGGGCTCAGGCTCTACCACAATGATAACCGGAACCAATCCCACCGCAAGAATTGGAACCTACCAACATTCCGCAGGTGGATCCAGCTTCAATCATTTCCTGAGCCAAATAGACGAGCTTTCCGTTTGGAATATTGCACTAACAGCGAATCAAGTGCGGGATAATATGTGTCGGAAAACGCCAACCCCAAGCCCTGGATTAATCGCTTATTACAAATTAGACGAACCGCTACCCTCGGATTCAGTAATCGACCATTCAGGTAATGGTCGTCATGGAGTGAATGTTGGAGGCGTTACCAAACCAATATCCCAAGCGCAAATTGGTGATGAGTCAACCCATTACTATGGCTCCATGGCCTTATTCAACCTACAGCACACCAATATTTTTGATGACACCATAAATGTTGATCTCCAAGGTGTGTATTACGGTTTACAAGCTTATACCACATACGGACTTCCCAATAACTTTGGACTTCATGCAAATGGCGACTCTTCTTGTTCGCCACAAAGGTTTTACGGATTTAGAGCAGTGGGGAACACATCTGCCCCAGGGGGCAATGTTGATGTAGAAATCATTTCAAACCCACAGCCTACAAATGTATTATGGCGACCCAACCTAACGGGGAATTTCAACCACCCCCCTACTACGCCAATTTCAGGAGGTGTGTCAGTCAATTACAACGCCCAAACCAGAGAAATTTTGCCCATCCTTGGAACAGATAATTTTGATAGTGGCTTACCGGATACACTAGCTACCTGCACCTTTCCCGACACTCTTTTTGCGAACCCCATGCCTCCTAAATTAGGCGCGTATCTTTGGGATGATCTATCAACAGGAAATTCACGTGTCGTTAGCCAGCCCGGGACATATTACCTATCCGGGTACACCATTTGCGAAACCGATACCATTCCTTTTATCGACAGTGTTGTGGTGGCATTTGATGTCATCACCTGGGACACCACCGTTTTTATTTGCCACAACGATACATTCACCATAAACAATATACCACTTACAACCCCGGGGACGCATACCTTTAACCTCACGAATCCCAATCAATGCGACTCTACCATAATTGTAAATCTGGACTTTTTTCCACCTGATGTTCACGACACAACATTTGTTAAGTGTGAGGAAGACAGCATCAACTTTTTGGGTGTGTATTATTACAACTCCGGCAATTATGTCATTTCTTTTCCCGATTCATTAAATTGCGGTTTGGATTTAGTGATCAATATTGTCAATCACCCAAGAACCACTTTTGATACAGTATTTGAAATATGCCCCGAAGAAGAAGTCGTTTTTTTGGGGGACACATTTACCAGCGAAGGAACATATTCTATGCTTGTGGCAAGTGGCGGTTTATGCCTCGACGAATGGCTTATTACCATTGATTACCTTGTTGATCCTATTATAAAAAACATCCACGTAGATCTCTGCCCGGGTGAAGTCCATATTGCAAATGGAATGACCTTCCGCCAAGCTGGCACCTTTACCTTTCCCATTGAAAACCCAAATGGCTGTGATACAACCGTTCACCTCACCATAGACCGCGTAAACGATCCCCCATTTTATTTAACACCCCCCGAAGACATGCCATTTTGCAGGATTGACGGTGGCGAAATTCGAGTGGTTGGATTATCATCAGGACAGTGGCCCAGATGGAGTACAGGGGAGCAATCAACCTCAATCCTGGTATTTGAAGATGGTTGGTATTGGGCTGAATTTGGCGAATATTGCCCAATTATCCGCGATAGTATATTCGTTTATGGAGAGGATTGTAGCCCCCGATTATTTATTCCAAATGCCTTTTCACCAAACGGAACAGGAATTAATGAACGCTTTCAAATAAAAGGTCAATACATCAAAACCTTTGAAATCTCCATTTTTAACCGATGGGGTCAACAAGTATTTCACAGTACCGATATAAGCTATTCGTGGGACGGCACAAATAATGGAAAGCTTGTCCCCAACGGTGTATATACATACGTTGTAAAAGCTACTAGTGAAATGAATCGGGAGGTAATTCAGGAAACGGGAACTGTGATGATGATAAGATAGCTGTTTGCTAAAAAGCACCGAAGATTCAAATCATGAGTCCACTCCAAAAAGGATGATTTCAATCAAAATCGAAGGGGTTTTTGAACCGGAGGTAACTAACTGTTAGTGAAGATTCAAAAATCTAACGACAGGGAAAGTTTTGGCAGAAAGGGACTTTTTGGAGTGGACTCAGCCATTGATCACAATCTTACTGCCGTACCACCCGAACAACCCTTTCACCCCCGGCCCACTGCACACGAACCAAATACATTCCTGCTGGTAAATTGCCAAGCGAAAAAGTCTCCTTTTCCATTTGCCCTGCCCTTCTTAAAACCACACTTCCACTGAGATCCATCACCTCGATTTGAGAAATGATGCCATCGGCCTGTATGTTGAGCAAATGACTTGTGGGATTGGGATAAACCAGCAATGATGGCTCGGCATTAGCTTCTCCAAAAGCCTCGTTACTCAAGGTGTTTACTCCCTCAACCGCTATGTTATTTATATGGACGCGATTTCCGTTATCCGCACGCATATTTGCACCATCAAAACGAATTCTCACCCTAAACTCGGGGTTGTGACTGGCATTTGAAACACCCGAAAAGTCTGCTTCCATAAAGGTGTAGGCCGTCTGTAATGGAAATACCGACTGAGGCAATCCAGCAGATGTCCATTGGGTACCGTCCCAGTATTCTATCAACACTTCTTCCGCTGCACCATCGTCTTCCGCAGCAAAGGATACTTTGATGTCCTTTTTCCCTTCGGTGGAAATTTTAAAAACAATGGCATTTTCTTCATTTCCCACCCGAAAAGGTTGTCTTATTTGCAAACCTCTCATATCCTCTGGACGAAAATCTTTGTTCGCATTTGCCATCGGACGGTAGTTTACCGGAGTGGGTGCGTTCCTACGCTCCAATGAAGCCTTGCGCCAGTTTGCATGACCTGCGGCAAATGGATACCCAGAAAAACTAGACTCATACTTAATGACTGCCGGAGTATTGGGATTATGACTATAAGTTGACACCAGGCTATCCAAGGGACTGTTGTTGGGCACATTTTTGTCAATCATCCAGAAATACAAAACATCAGGGCTGGTATTGTTGGTGTAATTGGCCTGAATCTGCATGTTTCCGGATGCCGTTACCACTATCGTATCATTTGATCCGCTTACGTCACCGGACCAGTGCGAAAAGACAAATCCCGGTCTGGCTTGTGCGATTAAAGTTACAGGGACTTCCTTGAAATAAACACCCTCCCATGGATAAGGAAATTCGTCGAAGCCCGGCGAACCCTCCTTCACATCGATGGTATTTACCTTGACGAAACCGGCTTCTTCGTGTGAAAGCGACAACATGAGATTGTAAGTGCCATCAAGGTTAAAGAAAGCTTCTATGCTGTCTCTCTGATTATCTGGTTGATTAATAGCAAAATTAGTGAGGTTCGCCTTTTCACCCGGCTCGTAAAAATTATCTCTATTTGAACGATTTTTATCTTCCATAAGGTACGGCGCTACCTCTTCAAACGTTTTGTCTATAACTTTTTGAATTTGAATAGGCGTTAAAACTGAGTTTAACAAATCGGCAAAACGATTGATGAAATACGCTTTAAACGAATCATTTTCTAACAGATTACCCAAAAGTGCGCTATTGGGGTTATTGGTAATATCTGCGCGATAAGCCAACCAGTTTCTGTCAAAATTCAAAGCCGCATCAAAATCCTGCGTATCAAACCGCCATTTTCCATCGCCAAAAGCACTGTTTTCAGGCACCCTAACCCGCCAAACATTTCTCTCATAACTATTGTCTCCGGAAAATATTTGCAAC
Source organism: Cryomorphaceae bacterium (assembly GCA_020832345.1). GTDB lineage: Bacteria > Bacteroidota > Bacteroidia > Flavobacteriales > Schleiferiaceae > CSBr16-58. The sequence goes on from JAFIEY010000030.1 coordinate 36,627, forward strand.
ACCATGTGATCTGTAAAACTTTTGATATCCAACATATCCAATGCCTGTTCATAGTGGGCTGAATTGCTCATATCATTATCGACAATAAAATTCCGCATACTATAAAAAAGTGAAGATTCACCGGGAAGACCTTCGTTCATTTCGCAATTACTGCCCTGGCAACTCATTTGAATAATGTTGTCGGGATTTAAATTAAACTGGTTGGCGTAGTGGTGTCTATCAATACGATCGCGAATGGAGGTAATGCCCCAAAACTCGCCATTGATAAAGTGAATGGCCGGCTTTACGCGCATCACACCAGAAAATACCGGCTGCAACAAACGATTCATAACAACATCATAAGAAACGAAGCCGCCTGTTCCGTCAGAACGCAATAAGATTCTCTTGTACAAATCGGTATTTGGCCCTTCCGCGCCATATACAGATTGATCAAAAAGGTTGTGTTGAAAAACGCTTGACTGATCGTAGGAACCCCTGGCATACAACCGAAGGTTTTTGATTAAAAACGTACGTGAATTATTTCCGTGAATTCTAACCCCACCGTGTTGGCTAAGTACCGAGGTGAAGCCATTTGGCTCATAGATTTCAATGTGAACATCCTTTTCTGCCTCCCGTCCTCTGCGGTTGTAATTATTCCAATTGGGTCTCCACCATTGGGCATTTGTGGGGTTATTGGCCCGCCATGTATCAAAATCTACACCCGAGGTATATATACCGTCATCGTAATCGAAAAGGTTTCCTTCATTTGTCTTAAGTGAAATAACCGGTAAATCGTAAGGGTTTCCATTTGGCCACACAAAGAATGTTTTGACCACTTCCGGAGAAGCTATACCATTGACATAAGCCCTTACGCGAAGGGTTACTCCTTTGCGAACAGGCGATGGCGGGACATATATAACATCCTGACGGGTATTTCGTGTTGAAAATACATTAGGGTCTTGATCGCGATCAGAAATAGAAATAGGCGCTGAATATAAATGTGTTTTATGCTGAGAGGTCAAAAACGAACCCGTGGGATCACCTGGATTTAATGCATATTGGTTTTTATACTGAAAACTTGAACCTGCGGTATCCGCTATTCGAGGCTCCGAGCCATCGATGGTATAAACAATGATTGCACCCGGACTAAAATGAAATACGGAAAGATCAAATGCCGCATTATAAATTCCGCCATCATGTGAAAGAAAAGGCGGATTGAGCAGGTGATTTAAACTTTGTCCGGCATTTACCGAACTGGGCGTTGGGGTGTAGTAAAAGGCCCAAGAACTTGTTCCGTCAGACACTCGTCCAAATGAAACATCGGGATGAAGTCCAGGGGTTTCCAAAAAGTCAGCAACATCACCATTGGGCTTGGTCAACACCAATTCGTCACCGGATGCGCTAATGGTAAAAGGTGTATGTAAAAATATCGAATCCCTGTTTTTTCCCGATGCCCAGACTAAAATATGACTACCCGGTAATATGGTCGTATCGGGAAATACCCATGTGAAGGGCAACGCGCTGTCCTTTGACAAGCCGTACCCCAAAAGAGAAATCGTATCGTTTCCCGGATTAAATATTTCGATCCAATCCTCAAAGTCATTATCTTCATCAGAAATGTTTGCGCGATTGGACGCCATTATTTCATTAATCATAACACCTTGAGCAAAGGCGGTATTGATGAGAAACGCAAATAATAAAACGATGATGGTGAAAATATACTTTTTCATGGTTGAAACTTTAGTTCGTGTTAATTATCCTCTACAAATGCATAATTCGTTTTGGTTATCACATTGAGTACTAAAGTCAAGCCACGTAAAATAAACACACCAAATAACTCAATATCAATTATTTGACATTATGAAAAAAGTAGTTTTGTTCCAAAAAATGGAAAAAAGGATTGAAAAAAGGAAAAATTATTTTTTGATAAGACGGATGATTTTTTCACCTTCAGACCATTTCACCCTGACCAAATACATGCCTGAGGGCAGTGATTCCAAAGAAAACTGCCAAGAATCACCTTCACCACGGGGTCTTAAAATTGTTTGCCCGAAAAGATTCATCACCTCAACCGAGATTATATAATCATTGGATTGCAGGGTGAGATTTCCTTCCGTGGGGTTGGGAAAGGCTTTTAACTTATAACTGGGCACAAAAGGCTTTTTACTCAAAGTATTGACACCTTCCACCGCAATGTTGTTTAAGTGAACGCGATTCCCATTGTCGGCACGCATATCTGCACCGTCAAATCGAATTCGGATTCTAAAGTTGGGGTTATTATTGGCCTGGTTTACGCCCGAGAAATCAATTTGGTACAACTGATAAGAATTGCCCAATGGCAACAAATGGTCTGAAAGGCCACCATGTGTCCACTGATTTCCGTCCCAATAATCTATTCGTATCAAATCGGCAGCCCCTTGATCTTCCGCAGCAAATGAAAGTTTAATTTCCTTTTTTGCACGCGTGGAAAAGTTCATGATAATTGTGTTTTCTTCTCCGCTCAACCTAAATGGCTGACGAATTTGTATCCCACGCATATTTACCTCTCCAAAGGGAAGGTCGTTATTTGCACTAGCGCGGTAGTTTACAACGGTTGGGGCATTCCTCCGTTCCAGTGATGCCTTTCTCCAATTGGGATGATTGCTGTTGAACGGATATCCCTGAAGACACGATTGGTAATGAATTACTGCATGCTCCCCACTAGCGGAATATGTGGCGACTAAACTATCAAGGGGTTGATTGTTGGGCAATGCATTATCCATCAACCAGAAATAGATCACATCCGGCATGGTATCGTTGATAAAATTTGCCTGAATTTGAAGATTGGAATCTCTAGTAATGTGCAGGGTATCATCAGTATTGGAAATATCACCGGACCAATGGGTAAAAATAAACCCGGGATTTGCATTGGCAATTAGGGTAATTGGCACGTCATTAAAATACACACCTGACCAAGGGTAGGGTTGAGATTCCACACCAACAGTCCCGTCTTTTATTTCCACCGTATTGATTTTTACATACCCGGCCATCGTATCCGAAACGTTTAAAGTGACGTTATACTTTCCGGAAAGTCCAAAATACGAAACGAGAGAATCTCGCTGTCTATCGGGGTGTTCATTACTGTAATCAATTAATTCTTGTTCCTCGGATGGCAAATAGTAATCGCGTTCAGAGCGGTGATAATCTTCGATTAAATACGGAAAAACAGCACTCATGACAGAATCTACAACAGCTTGAAACCGCCATGGAACGAATGTCGAGTTGATCAAATCTGCAAAACGCACCAGAAACCTATGGGTGAAGTTTTCATTTTCCAAAAGCTTTCCAAAAATTGTATTTCCCGTTGATCCTGCTGGATTGTTAAATGCCCAGGTTGCCAACCAATTTTGCGTGAGCTTTAGGGACGCATCAAAATCCTGTACATCAACCCGCCACTTTCCGTCACCATAAGGCGCGTTGGAAACATTTTTCACACGCCAAAAGTTTCTTTCATAGCTGTCATCGGAGCTATAAACTTGCAAAACCATGTGATCGATGAAGTTTTCGATATCCATCAGACTATCAATTCTTTCAAAGGCTGCGTTCGATGAAAAATTACTATGTAAAATGGAATCCTTAAAATCGTTAAACGCCAATAGATCCAGTGAGTCTCCTTCGCCTAAATCACAATTTATACCCTTGCAGTCAATTTGAATAATATCATCAGCATCCAAACCAAACTGATTGGCGTAATGATGCCTATCAATTCTATCCCTGATGGCGGATATGCCCCAGAACTCTCCATTAATAAAATGGATTACAGGTGAATTGCGCATCAAACCCGGAAACATGGGTAGCATCAATTCGCTCATGACCACATCGAAAAAAACAGGCCCTCCGGTTCCGTCAGTCCTCAGCATCAATCGTTTGTAAACATCAGTATTGGTTCCATGCGCATATTTCACATCACTTTTAAAAATACCGGGAAGCGTTAGGGTGCTTTCCTGATGGTATTGTCCGCGAGCATACAAACGTAAATTTTTTATCCGCCGGGTTCTCGAATTATTTCCGTGAATACGAAACCCGACATCTTGATTAAGAATGGAGCTAAAGTTATTCGCTTCAAAGATTTCGATATTCATAGGATATTCCCATTCCCTGCCCCTGCGCCAGTAGTTGTTCCACTCCGGACGCCACCATTGGGTATTGGTCGGATTATTCGTCCGCCAGTTGTCGAAATCCACACCGGCAGTATAAATGCCATCATTATAATCAAATAAATACTTTTCGGGTGTGGTGAGCGAAATAACAGGGATGTTGTAAGGGTTTCCATTTGGCCATACAAAATAGGTTTGGGTAGCCGTTTTGGAGCCAATATCGCCAATATAGACTTTTGCCCGAACGACAGTGCCTTTCCGCACTGGGCCTGGCGGAAAATACATAGGATGCTGCGATGAATTTTTCTTTGTCAAGCTATCCTGAGCAACACTTCGATTTACAATATTAATACCTCCACTGTAAATATGCGATTGGTAATTAGCGCCCAAAAACGACCCTGTAGAATCAGTAGCGGGATTTCGTTTATATTCGTTTTTATATTGAAAATTCGTTCCGGCAATATTATTAATATCCGGCTCGGATCCATCCAAAGTATATACAATGGTTACATTTGGGTTGGCGTGATTTATAGTCAGTGTAAAATTACTCGTGTAAAGTCCGGAAGCATGAGAAAAAAATGGCGGATTAAGCAGAGATGTCAATCCGGTTCCGATGTTTGAAGTATTGGGGGTAGGCGTGTAAAAATACAACCAACTGCCCGTCCCGTTTGGCTGGCGGCCATAGGAAACGTCCATCGCCAGGGTGGTAGCGGGAACAAAATCAATTTGCACACTATCGTTTCTGGTAAGCAGGATATCCTCTCCCGATGCACTAATACTAAAGTTGGTGTGCAATGGCAAACCCGGGGTTGTTCTGTTTTTTCCCGAAGCCCAAACCAGCAGGTATTCACCCGGTGGCAATTCAATTTGCGGAAAAGTCCATCTAAACGGATCAGCAGCATTATCCGACAAACCGTAGCCGAATAGGTTTATTGAATCCGCACCGAAATTGTAAAGCTCTATCCAATCCTCGTAGTCGTCATCTTCATCGCTAATGGTAGTTCGATTAGATGCCATGATTTCATTTATTGAAATGCTTTGGGCGTTACAGATAAAAGTAAAAACAAAAAACAGGGAAGTCAGGGTACTACACTTAAAAGTATGCATTATTTTAATTCTACAATTTTTTAAAATCTCACCGAGACAAATTTAAAATTGTAGAATTTGTTTATACAAAATAAGAATCCCTATTTTTAAACTATTATCCATCAAAAAAAATCAGGAAAACCCATTAGTGACAAAACAGAATGGGGAAATTAATGTAATTGTCAAAAGATATGGCAAAGCATTAACAACTCCATAACATACAGACGAATGGGAACGCGAAAAGCAAGCAACTATGAAGGGAATTGGGGCGAAAGAATTTCAGAAGAACACCAACAAAATTGAAAAGCTCAATAGGGTTTGCTGATTTTATTCACAACAAAACCCTAGTGTTTTCATGGGTTTAAGATTTACATAACACTTATTTAGGCGTTTTTACGGATTATCCAAAACACAGCGCACACAGTAACCATTTCCGATATTTGTTAAGGAGTCTATCACCCCAATGGTATCGTGGCGGAGTTCATAGCTGACCGCTTTTGAAGCACTAAATCCGGTTGCAGTCCAAAAATGTGCATTTGTACCCTGATTCATAAAAATATTGTCAATGGATAATTTTCCACTGGGCAGCGCATGGAATTTGGATTCATTAGTAGCTCCGGTATTCGGCTCTTCCCAGGCACCAAAATAGTCAGCCTTTAAACGACCACCAGCAAATTCTTTCCCACCAAAAAAATCCAATAACGCTTCCCACTCTTCGTCAGTAGGCAGATGCCATCCGGGAGGACAAGCACTATTTGCGGCGGCCCAGTTATACAGCACTCCATACTCTGAAAAGTTTATTTCTTGCCGTGCGCTTATAACATCCGTTCCAAAATAACCATACACATAATACATAGGGGTAGTAAAACCGATTAAGTCCGGCCCAACAACTTCTGGTAAAAACTTCATATTATCCATCATCCAAACCATGTTGCCATAGGTAATGGTGCGATATGTAAAACCATCTCTGGGATCGATAAAAACACTTGATTGCCCAGGTTCCTTTAAGGTAGTAAAAGTCAAGGTGCTTCCATATCCGGTGCCCTTACTATTCGTAGCGTATGCCCGAGCATAAAAGGTTGTTTCGGGATCTAACCAACCGAAGTAACTGGAAAATGAACCGCCGCCATCTCCTTCCTCGCTGGTAACATCATTAATGGTGGGCTCGGTATTGGTCGCACTTAAACAAATACCCTTTTGTGTAATTAAATTACCTCCATCGGAAATTACTTCTCCGCTAACCACGGCTGAAGTTTTGGTAATTTCCGATATATCATGTGTCTTTACCTTCGGTAGTTCTTCGTCATCTTTAGTGCAACCTATTGTATGAGATACAACAACTACCATAAAGAAAGCAAACCCATTAAAGTACTTCATTTGACATATAAAGTTATGAGTCTGCTCTAAAAAGTCCCTTTCTGCCAAAATCTTCCTTGTTGGTAGTTTTTTGAATCCTCACTAACAGCTGGTTAGCTCTGGTTCAAAAATCCCCTCGATTTTGATTGAAATCATCCTTTTTAGAGTGGACTCAGTTATTAATTCTGCCCGAAAGTATTTTGAAATACCATTTCAAAACATTATCCTAATATTATTTTTTTTACCTAGATAAAAATGTGTCTGCTCCGAAAAGTGCATTTCTGCCAAAATCTTATTTTTCAAAGTGAACTCTAAAATTAGGTCAATACAGAACTCTAAAGCCGTTCTTCAAAGACCAATTGTTCGTCCTACCCAATCCAAAAAACCAGCACGTCTTTTCCATTATTTGAAAATAGATTCCAAATTATGGAAAATAAATTCATCGTGGCATCTAATTTTAAACTTTCACAAAGGTATAAAACAAACCCGGTTTAACACCATTACCAATTAAGTGCAGTGCAAAAAAACACAACTCTTCATGCCATTAAAAAAATAAAAAAAACGATTCTATTTCAAATATATTCACAAAACAAGCCCAACTTCAAGATATTATAATTCAATGACTTATAGATAAAATTCTACAAAAATCATCAAATATTAAAGTATTTTTCACTACTTTTGCAAGCCCTTAAAAACCCCTTGTGGGCAGAATAGGTTTAATTTTTTTGAATTGTATAAATTGATTTGTTTCGACCATTAAATTTTCCTCTAATAAATTGTGAGGCTTAATTATTGGAGTGCATCAATTTCATCAATATTGTTTAAATCACTTTTTTATGCAAACGCGATCAACACTTATAAAAACAATTAGCACACTAATTGTTTTAGCTGTTACCCTTCCAGCGGCTTTTGGTCAAAACCCATTTGCCCCTGCGTTAGATTTTAATGTGTTTCTTGAAAAGGACGCAATTTTATCCACAAATGAATCCGAAGGTCCCATCGCCATCGGTCGTGATTTAACGCTGGCAGGCAGTTATGTTGTCGCTGCTCACAGTGCCGGCACCTTTTCCGTTGGTGGCAACAACATCGGATTATTGGTTGACGGTCAAGTTCATTACCAAAGTGGAAATGGTCTTCAAGTTAACCAAAATGGATATGTGAAAATTGGCACTGGCGGTGGCTCTACAGTATGGTATTACGATCAAAACAATGCCGCATCACCAATAAGAATTACCCCAACTCCCAATTACAATTCCTCACCGCGGATAATGCTTCAGGCCAATTCAAATCAATTAAATGTTGGGGTAAACAACAATCCGGTAATCGAATCCGGATTGATCGATTTTGCCGCTGCTTTTCAACTACTGCAAAGCTCTTCGCAAAATATTGCGCAAAATACACACAATGCAAATTTGACCAACGCAAACGGAAATCCAATCCCAAATAACAATTTCCCAAATCAGGTGAAAATCGACCTATCTAATGGTGTAAATTATTTGAATATTTCGGGAAGCGATTTAAACAGCATTCAGGTTTTTACCTATAATCAACAACCCAACGCTTCGAGAATTCTGGTCATCAACGTCGATGCGCCCGGAACTTTTAATTGGAATGTCTGGAATCAAGCGGGCATTGGATTTCAACAAAGCAAGTACATTCTCTATAATTTCCACAATACTACACAACTAAATATTGTTGGAAACTCCACAATTTCGGGTTCTATTATGGCCCCTTATGCAGATATTGTGAAAACAGCAAATCAATCTAACATTCAAGGACAGATCATTGGGAAATCATTACACCACTCAGGTGGCGAAATGCATTATGCTATTTTTTCCGGAAACATCCCCGGATCCGGCGCAACACCAACACCTCCACCTTCAGGCGTAAAACCCACCGCCGATTTCAAAATCAACAACGACATCCAATGTTTGGACGGAAATAGTTTTGTTTTTGACAATAAAACGAAAGCACTGGATTGCATCGATTTGAATGTCACAACGCACAATACGCCCCAAGATGCTGAGAACAAATTTAATGACTTATATTTTTCCGCAGAAGGTCGCAGTGGAAACAATGCACTGAACGGAACTTTTGAATTGGACATTCACAATGTTTCTCCTTATAACGTACTTGTCGATCAGCAATTTGTTTGGCAAAATGGTGTTGACAAACCCTTTAGTATCGTTTACGACCCCACCGCAAACGGAGATGACAAATTTGTGTTTACCATCGGTGATCCAAATATTGGGGTCGGTGTTCGGGTGCTCAAACTCGATCCGGTAGCTGCGGGGTATCCCAACGATATCAATGGTTTTTTGCTGTACGCTCGTATCGCCGAAAATACCACATTACTTATTACCGACGTTGAGGTAAATGGAATACCGGTAAATACAGATTTTGGCGAAATCAATCCACCAAAATCTAAAACCGTAAACCATATTTTTAGTGGAAACGCCCTGGACAATGGAATAAACATAACCGGGAAAGTTCGTCTTGCCTGGACAGGAAATATTCCGCAAAACTCCAACATGAACTTCAATTTTAAAATGGGTAACATAGACTGTATTCCAGCAGAAGTTCACCAGGCGAGTGCACCCATTAGTTATGAATGGGATTTTGGCGACAATACCACCAGCACACAAATGAATCCTACCAAAACATATTCAAACGCCGGCACTTATGATGTCCGTCTTATTGGAGAAAACACCTACGGAAAAGACACCTTAATCAAGCAGGTTACAGTCATTGACCCAATCCTTACAACCCCAACTCAATCCACCATAGCCGATGGTTCCGGATATATTACCAAACAAGCCTTAATCGCAGATAGCGCGAATTATTCTGCTGTACACTGGGAGTTGGTTGACAGCGCCAATAACCTTTTCCCAAATCAGTATAAGGTTGACTTTACTTTTACAGTAAGTGGATTTTTTCAAGTCATCGCACACCTTACAGATACCAATGGTTGCACCAGCACAGCTAATGTTAATTTCAGTATCGCTTCGGAAGATGTGAGTTCTGGTTATGACGGAGCCATCGAGAGTGAAAGTCTGGGAGACGCTGTTTCTAAAGTCTATGTGAATAGGAAAATTAAAAGCGAACCCACTTTATTCAACAAATCAGATGCCCTCATTTTCAAAAAATGGACGCTAAAATCGGGAACATCAACTCAAAATCTGGCGCAAATGTTCCCCACACAAATGATTCCTGGGGATGTGGCACATATCACTTCACCTACTGATATTCTAGACTATACCATTGCACACGAAGTGTTAAGTGTCGATTTTTCTGTACAGGGAAAAACGCAAGGTGTTGTCTTAGGCGTCAAAACACTAGATCGGGTTTACAACCACACCAAAGCATCTTGTGACAGATTGCGCGGCGCAGAAATCCTCCTGGTGAAGGAAGTCAATGTAAATGGTTATGACCTACTGATGCAGGTGATGCGCCAAAGAAACGGTGAAATTGAATACGCCATTTCCTTTGCCATTGGTAAAAACAACAACGACACTGAATACACACTGCAATCGGGTTGGTTTGTAAATCATTACACAGCTTCTAATGAGGTTTACAACTTTCAGGTTTGGACGGTTTTACCCGAACATACCATTAAACTAACCGAGGATATTTTCAATAACCTGAATGATTTCCTTCCCGTATCACAAAGTGAAAGTCCAAAAATACCTTTGTCGTATGTATCCAAAATCAGTCGGGCTCGTGAAAACTTAATTTTAAAGTTGCACAGTGTGGCGCCTGAAAACCATATTGAAATTACCATGGAAGAAAATTTCAGTGAAACCAATGGGTATTCGCAGAGATATAACCCAATGACTTCAAACTACGAACAAACCTTTACACTCAATGTAAAAGATGGATATGAGTACGATGGGTTAATCAAGGTGAATGGGGATATTCAGGATGCGTTTTACCATGCAGATGGAAACTGGGGATTGGACTTCGACAAGGACTACACCGTCATTGAGCAATATACAGTTTCCAATGATTTTGAGCGGATTTATGAAGATGATGAATTGCCGATTCATCGAAATGTGACCTTGCGCATGCATACCGATTACGATTACATCACCCTTTACAAATCATTACTTCCCGGAAACCTCCCTGCAGATTACTCCGAGTATGGGTATGTTTCATTTAAAGCTACGGGCAGTGGTTTGATGGATATCGGACTGGTGAAGTCCTCCATCACCGATTGGAAAAAACAGTATAAGGCAACTTTGAACATTAGAGATTTCGAACAGACCTATTACATTCCGTTTTCACATTTCCAATCCTCAGGGCCAAAAACCCCGATGAGTGCAGATGATTTAACCCTATTGACCTTTACCTTCCTGGCGACGGAAGCGGGCACCAACAACTTGGATCTCAATATCCGTGATGTTAAATTCACCAAATATGCGCCACCCGGCTATGAGGATTTGTTGAACACAATGACGGATGAATTTTATGTGTATCCCAATCCGTCAAACGGTGCATTCAACTGTTTGCTTTACAGTGAAACCAAAACCGAGGTGAACATTGTAATTAGAGACATCACCGGAGTAGTTGTACATACTGAAAAAGCCAATATCATTGAAGGTAGAAATGAATTCAACTTTGACCTTAATGTTAGATATAGCACCATGCTGTTTATGCACATCTATAACGAAGAAACTGATTTTGGGACTTCTAAATTAATCGTCAAGTAAATTAATTTTGATCCACTTGGAATTTTAAGCATCTCAAGCCACCGTGTTTGAGGTGCTTTTTTTCGTCTGCTCCAAAAAGTCCCTTTCTGCCAAAATCTTCCTTTTTGGAGTGGACTCTTTTTTTAAAGATAAAGTCCAAAAATTCAAGTGAATGATACCAAAACATCCAATTGTAAATTGCGTTACAATGACAAACAACATTAACCATGTCTTATAAAAACTTCCTTTTTAGTCTGTTGGTGATATTTTCTTCTTGCAAAAGCGACGACGACAAGACACCTTTGGAAACCAGTGACCTTCGATTAGAGGAATTGCTGGTTGGTTTGGAGAATCCATGGGGCATCTGCGCCTTAGATTCTAAACGCTTACTTTTCACAGAACGAAACGGAAAGATTTGGATTTATCACCTCGATGAAAAAACCAAAACCGAAGTAACCGGCGGACCTAATGTGGTAAATATGGGGCAAGGTGGACTCCTGGATGTAAAGCCCCACCCGGATTTTGAGACCAATGGTTATCTGTATTTTACTTATGCTGCCGGCACGCCAAACCAAACCAATACCGCAGTTGGTCGAGGGGTTTTACAAGGAAACAATTTATCCAATTTTCAACAAATATTTCAGGCCCTTCCACTCAGCAGTTCAGGTGCACATTTCGGATCAAGATTACTTTTTGACGACGAGGGATTTCTGTATGTAAGTGTTGGGGACAGAGGTAATGCCCAATGGGCACAAGATTCGAGCAATCACGCCGGGAAGTTATTGCGGCTAAACGACGATGGCACAACTCCGGCATCCAATCCATTTGTGGGACAAAACGGTTTTGCACCGGAAATTTTCACCATGGGAAACAGGAATATTCAGGGCATGGACATCCATCCGCAAACCCGAGTCATCTACACCCATGAACACGGTCCTCAAGGCGGTGATGAAATGAATAGAATGCAGGCCGGCAAAAATTACGGTTGGCCATTGGTAACCCACGGGGTCAATTACAATGGCACGCCCATTACCCCAGACACAACCCTACCCGGATACGAAGACCCAATTCACCACTGGACGCCTTCGGTAGCCCCTTGTGGAATGGCATTTGTACAATCGCCGTTTTCCATGCCCAACGGAGAAAATTTATTGGTTGGAACATTGGCAGCACAACATATTAAAGGAGTGCGATTGGAAAGTTCCGGCGTATTGTCCACTCATCGATATTTTGAAGGGGCAGGTAGATTTCGGGAAATTTTGTTTGTAAACGGTCGGTGCTTTATTATTGCTGAAAATCCCGGGAAGCTATACGAACTAAAAGAGATCAAATAAACGACGAACCAAAAGCTGTAAAAAAATCACGAAAAATGCCTTTAACCCGATATCTGTTTTCCATTTTATTTTTTGTAATACCCCTGTTTTCGCCGGTTGGCTTTGGACAAAATCCTAATCTGGAGTCCGGCCAAGGGTTTGTTGAAGTTGAAGGTGGTCGAATGTGGTACCGGATCATTGGTTCGGGTGAAGAGACGCCCTTAATCATGATGCATGGCGGCCCGGGAGGCACAAGCTTCGGGCTTTTTTCCCTTGGGGATTTGAGCACAGATCGACCACTGATTTATTTCGATCAATTAGGCGGTGGCCGATCAGATCATCATCGTGACACGACACTGCTCACGGTAGATCATTTCGTGGAGCAGGTTTTTGCTCTTGTCCACCACCTCAAATTAAATACCTTTTATCTATACGGACATTCATGGGGAACAACACTTGCCCTTGAATATTATTTGAAATATCCCGAAGGCGTCCAAGGCATTGTGTTTAATAGTCCATATTTCAACACGGGTGAGTGGATTGCCGATGCTGATACCCTTATTCTGGCTTTACACGATACCATACAGGACATCATTCGAGATTATTCAGCACGCGAAGATTACGACAACAATATGTTCCGCTTTGCCGAGAGTGTTTACCTCAAAAATTATGGACGACGAGGCGAAAGAGTTTCCACAAAATGGGATATGAATTACAAACCCGGAAATGGATTCATCTATACGTATATGTGGGGACAAACAGAATTTACCGCCACCGGAAAATTAAAAAATTACAATCGGTCTAAAGCCTTAGAAAGTCTGGAGATTCCCTGTCTATTTATCACTGGGGAATACGATGAAGCCAGACCTGCTACGGTAAAAAGGCAAGCCGAGCGGGCACCAAAAGGCGAATTCGCCATCGTTCCCAATGCCGGTCATGCCACCATGCATGACAACAATGAAGAAAACATCAATCTGATTCGCAGGTTTTTACATAAAATTGAAGAAAAACCATAATCTTCAATAAAACCTGAAGGCCACTCCAAACTGCAGCGCGTGACCAAACCAATCAGTACGCTCCCCACTATTCATTACTGCGTCGTTTTCCGGCGCACCATTAAAAATAGAATGCCCGGAAAACTTAAGATATTCAACGGAAAAAGTAATTTCATTATACTCAATAGAAATTGCGGCTAACCAACCAAAAATGGAAGTATAGCTACGCATTCGTCCATCCTGAATTCCGTTGAAAAATACATAATCGTCGTATTGCAAACCGCTTTCTAATTCCATGGCTGTTGTCACGGTAACTTCCGATTGGCCTCGGGGACTCATTAATGAATTTACAAAGCCGCCAACGTAAAAATTCACTGCACCAACATCACCGGCTTGTGTGTTGTAACTAAAAGGAATGGAATACCCCCCACCAAAGGAAATAGGAACGCCAAAATATTTTGCCCATGCACTGACCTCTACAACGCCAACTTCGTGTGTAAAAAGACGATCGTAACCAAAAAACTGTTCCTGAAATCCGATGTTTGTGCGTATAAACCAATTTTCATTAAAAAACAATCGCATTCCAAAATTCAGGGCGTACATCCTGCTGTAAGAAGGCGTAAAAGTCGATTCACCCTCCGTTGTGATTGGGGCAAATTCATTGGTAAAACCCATATTTCTCGTCATTATAGAATTGGGTATATTTCCATTTTCCTGCTTTGCCACACCATAAGTGAAAGTAGCCTCCTTTTCAATAATTCCCCACCTGATTTTTTGCGCTTGCAACTTAGAGGCCGACAAAGATGCCAAGACCACCAAACACAAAAGTGAGCAATTAAAATGATTGTTCATGGAAAATTGAATTTGAGACCGGGAAAAGGTTTTAATTATTCGTGGGTATTGATAAACGATTAATCCTTCTCAACATTGCAAAAATTAAATATAAAACGTTGATAAAATCCGATTCCTTCTAAAAAGCTTTCAATGGAAAGTCGCTCGTTATTCCCATGAATGCGGGGTAAATCATCCGGAGCCAAACGAAAAGGCATAAATCTATAAACATTAGGTGTTAACGACTCAAAATGCCGGGCATCCGTTGCAGCCAAAACCAAATAAGGTGCGGGCACAACATCATTAAAATGCGCGGATATAGTCTGCACCAAAATCTTAAAGGCCTCGCTATCTATGGGAGAAGGGTTGGAGGCTTTGGAATACATACTGCCCTCAGATTGATGAACCGCTACCCTTTCGTCGCCGATTAAATCATTGAGGTATTCAATACATCTTTCTGCATCCCAACCGGGCAAAAGTCTGAGATTTAAATTAGCTTTGGCAAACGTGGGTACGACATTGTCCTTTACTCCAGATTTTATGATGGTGGGTACAACCGTAGTGGAGACCAATGCGCGTGAAGCTGCCTTTTTCTCGTAAGTATTTCTAATTAAAGGAGAAAATACCCTGCGATTGGCAAAAGCCATTTTCTGCAAAAAAGGCATTTCCGGCCCCAAATAATCCATAAATCCGTGGATGGGGTCAGATATTTCAAAAGGAAAACCCTTTTGCGTCACTTGTCGAATGGCATTTCCGAGGATGTCAATGGCGGTTTCTCGTTCGGGCATAGACGAATGTCCACCCTCAATACTGACCGATAGTTCAAGATTTAGATATCCCTTTTCGGAAGTGCCGATGAGCGCAACCGCCTTATCCACGCCGGGCACCAATTGATTGGCGATTACTCCGCCCTCATCGAGGACCATGGCCGGGGAAATATTTTGTTCCCCGAGTATTTCACTAAAGGCCATACCGCCTTCATCTCCGCCAATTTCCTCATCGTGGCCAAAACACACAATGACGGTACGGTCTAGCTGAACATTGGAAGCAAACATAGACTCCAAAGCCTCCAACATAGCGATGACCTGTCCCTTATCGTCGAGCGTACCCCTACCATAAATAAATCCATCGCGAACATTTCCCGAAAATGGTGGTTCATCCCAAACCTCTAAATTTCCATCCACAGGAACAACATCGATATGACCCAAAAGCACCAATGGCGGCAATCCTGGGTTCTCACCAAAAATCCACAACATGGTTCCATAAGAATTTACCATTTGCAAAGTTCCGCGAGAAAAAGTGGCGGGATAAGCCCCTTGAATATAGCGAATTGCCGCACCAAATGCTGCGGTATCCCGCATGGCCGGTTTATGTGAGATGGTGGGGAATTGAATAAATTTGGAAAGATGAGATATGGCCGAGACAGAATCTACCCCAAACATACTCGATTCAAAACCATCAGGTTGACGAGCAAAAGGAATCTTATCGGATATGGTATTAAAGAATAGGTATCCGACAAAAATGAAAATCAATAAAAAAAATGGGAGTAGGAACTTTTTCAACATCACAGTGCAAAATAATTAACCACACAAAACAAATACGGGAATTAACAGAATGGTGGTCATTATTTTAGCTCTATCTGGAAACGTAAATCGCCATCAAAATAATTAGAAACAAAACCACCAGAACGACGAATATTTGAACCTTAAGTTTTTTTCTGTCAGCTCCTGATCTTTTTCGTTTTTTGCGAACCCTCTGAATCATTCTGTGCCGAGCTCGAACGCGATCTCTTCGATGTGGCATAATAGTGTTGGTTGAATTAAGGGGTTAAAGGTAGAAAAAAAAATCTCCGTCCGCAAATATTATCATTGCGCTGCAAATAGTCTGTTAATGGCCTCGCCAAACAAGGATGAAAGCGGCATGCCTAAATAGGCGGCTTGTTTGGGCAAAATAGATTCCGAAGACAATCCAGGAACGGTATTTACCTCAATTAGAAATGGTTGATCTTTTTCATCCACGATATAATCTACGCGGGCAATGCCGCTTAAATTGAGTTTTTTAAATATCAATTCCGACTGTTGTTTGATAAAATCAGTTACAGAATCTGAAAATGCGCCTGGCGTGATTTCCTGAGAAAGTCCGCTGTATTTGGATTCATAATCAAAAAATTCGTTTTTTGGGATAATTTCCGTTATGGCCAGTGCCTCCACTTTTCCCCTCACGTTGATTACACCACAAGCGGCTTCTCTACCTATAATTGCCGCTTCAACAACCACTTGATTTCCCTCAGCAAAAGCTGCTTCCATGGCATATTTGAGTTCTTCTTTCTTTTTCACTTTGGAAACACCCAAACTCGATCCGCTACAATTGGGCTTCACAAAAAGTGGCAAACCCAAGGTTTTTACAATTTCATCAGCATCGATGCTTTCACCCTCTGCGATAAAAATGGAATCGGGCACCCGAATATTCATATTGCGCAAAACCATGTTGCACTCTGCTTTATTAAAAGTCAATGCGGAGGGAAAGTGCCCGGAAGTGGTATGCGGCAATCCCAATAAATCGAAATAGGCGGGCAAAATACCATCCTCAGCTGGTGACCCATGAACTGCGACAAAAGCCGCATCGAAATTGAGTTTCCGACCATCAGAAAATAAAACCGAAAAATCTTCCCTACTAATAGGCGTTTTAACACCATCGATTTCCACATACCATCCATCCCGGTGAATGACAACCTTATATGCCTCAAAAAGTTTGGGATCCAGATTGTCTAAAACAATTTGCCCACTGCCCATACTGACCATAAACTCACCGGAGTAGCCGCCCATGACTACCGCTATTTTCTTTCGATTCATTTGGTTTTATTTTTTTGACAAATCTAATTGGAAAAATATAGTGTTTTATGATGTCATAATATAAAATATCAACACGCTACTTAACAAACGGTCTTTGCAATAATTCCCCATCTTGAAACAGAAAAAATCCCCACAGCAAAACAATCCATATTTTAACAATACTTTAATGGAAACCCCCGTAACTTTTATCGTTTCCAAGGGTCTTATTCTTGTAAATTTACCATCAACACACATACTTATTGATCAATGCGAAAAATTGCACTACTACTCATTGGTGTCCTTTTATTTAGCTCCCAATTATACGCACAAAAATTCACCATTTCCGGAAATATTGAAGATTATGACAACGGAGAATCACTGATTGGTGTAAGTATATTTGCAGAAGGTACAGGTATGGGTACCACTTCAAATACCTACGGTTTTTACTCTTTTAGTTTGTCGCCCGGAAAATACACCATCGTATTTCAATATATTGGCTACCAAACCATCCGAAAAGAAATCGACCTGAAAAAGGACATCGATTTAGATATTAAAATGAAGGAGGAGGGCAAATCCCTAGATGCTGTAGAGGTCACCACTCGAGGAGCAGACGCCAACGTAAAAAGCGTAGAAATGAGTGTGACCGAAATCAGCGCCAAAGAAATACAGAAAGTGCCGCAACTTTTGGGTGAAGTTGATGTCATTCGCACTCTTACCCTATTACCTGGTGTTTCCACGGTTGGTGAAGGTGCAAATGGATTTAATGTAAGAGGTGGTAATGTCGATCAAAATCTTATTTTACTCGACGAAGCACCCGTTTTCAATTCTTCGCATTTATTTGGTTTTTTCTCTGTTTTTAATGCCGACGCCGTACAGTCATTTAAATTATACAAAGGTGGGATTCCGGCCAACTATGGCGGCAGACTTTCCTCGGTATTGGATGTGCGACAAAGGGAGGGAAACTCCAAACGTTTTGCAGCGCAGGGCGGCCTTGGTCTCCTCTCAAGTCGGGCCACTGTAGAAGGCCCAATTATCAAAGATAAAATGAGTTTCTTGCTCAGTGGAAGAAGATCTTATGCTGATGTTTTTACCAGAAATTCCGGCAATGAAGATTTGGCGGGAAATATTTTATACTTCTACGATTTTAATGGAAAAATCAATTACCGAATCAATCGCAAACACCGATTATTTCTTTCCGGATATTTTGGAAGAGATGCATTGGGAATTGCCGACTTTGTCAATTTTAATTGGGGAAATGCCACGGCCACCCTGCGCTGGAACTGGACCATTAGCAATCGGTTGTTCTCAAATACAACCCTGGTTTATAGCGATTACGACTATGCAATTGGATCGGGTGACATCAATGACCTTGGAGAGAGCGGCTTTGCCTTTCGCCTCGATTCTCGTTTGAGAAATTATAAATTTAATCAGCAATTCACCTGGTTTGCCAGCTCCGATATTCAGGTGGATTTTGGATATGAAGGTATTTACTACGACTTTCAACCCGGAAAATCCACGCTAAACACCGGAGAGATTTCAGAGGAGATTTTTAAAAGTGAATTTGCTTTTGAACCCGCCTTTTACGCATCGGCAGAACAAAAAATAAACGGGAATTTTAGCATTCAATACGGACTGCGATACAGTTCCTTTTACAATATCGGCGCCCGTGATGTTCCCATTTACGACGGCATTCCCTCTGAACAAACACGCATTGGAACCGAGTCATTTGGTCGTGGAGAAATCATCGAGGCTTATAACGGCCTCAACGGTTTGGAACCACGTTTTAGCATGAACTATTCGCTCAACAAAACTTCTTCGATAAAGGCCAGCTACAACCGAACCCGTCAATACATTCATCTCATTTCCAACACCACCTCTCCTACACCCCTCGATACATGGCGTCCGGCTGGAAGATTTATTCAACCTGCAACCGCCAATCAGGTAGCAGCAGGATATTTTAAGAATTTAAAAGACAATATCTACGAATTTTCGGTAGAAGCTTTTTATAAACACTTCAACAATTTGGTCGATTATCGCGACGGCGCCAACATAATCATTGACGACATAGAAACCGCGCTCCTAACCGGTGATGGACGCTCTTACGGGATGGAATTTTTGGTGAGAAAACAACAGGGAAAATTACAGGGGTGGGTCGCTTATACGTTAAGTCGCGCAGAACGCATCGTTGAAGGAGATGATCCATTTACAAGTATCAGCGATGGCGAATGGTATCCCGCAAATTTCGACCGACTACACGATTTGTCCATCGTGGTTACTTATACCCTAAGTAAAAAATGGGATTTTGGCGCCAATTTCGCATACCAAACCGGACGACCAGTAACCTTTCCGGTTGGAAGGGCCGAGGTGGACAACGGACTTTTTGCCCCGGTAAACACATTGCGAAATAGCAGTCGAATTCCCGATTTTCACCGTTTGGACTTATCGGCAAACTACACCCCTAAAGGCGGTAAAGAAAACAAGAAGCGCTGGGAATCATCCTGGTCGTTTGGAATATACAACGTGTATGCACGACGGAATCCATTTTCCGTATTCTTTCGCAACAACCCCGACAATCCAGCACAAAACCAAGCGGTTAGATTGGCCATTTTCGGTACCATCATCCCTTCTGTAACTTACAATTTTACCTTCTGATCATGTCGAATACAAAAAATAATATAAATACCTCCGCAAAGGTCAGGTTATTCAAGTTGAGTTTATTGACTGTCTTAACAATGTTTATGGCCACATCCTGTGAGGACGTCATCGAAGTGGAACTAGAAGATGGCCCACTACAATTGGTGGTAAATGGCGGCATTACAACTGAAAATCCGGCTAAAGTAATTCTATCCACAACAGCACCCTATTTTGAAGAAGGTCCAACTCCTCGTGTTACCGGAGCATCCGTGCGGATTTTTGAAAATGGACAACTATTTGAAGCACTCACAGAGGACGTTTCCAAACCGGGTAATTACATTGGTACTAAAACCGGGGAAATTGGAAAATCATACGCTATAGAAATTGAAATCGGAGATGATGGCAGTCACTTTCAGCAAACCTTTTGGCGGAGTAAAAACGAAATCATTTTCCCGATTTTTGAAATTGACTCCATTTACACCACATTTATTAGAACACCACCTTTGCCCATTGGCAACTATTTGAATTTTCAATTCCTTCGTCCGTTCTCCTATCCGCAAGGGGCGTTTTACCGCATTCAGCGCGCTATAAACGATAGTGCGTTTTTACAGGACTTCTTGTTTATTGAACTTGCTGCTGATTTAGAATCATTTAGGTTTCGTCCTGTCTTCAATGGATTGGTTGAACCGGGCGACACCATTGACCTAACCTTTTCCTCAATTACCCCTTCATATCGGGAATATTTGCAGGTGTTGTTTCAGCAACTCAATCCGGGATTTTTATTCGATCCGCCACCGGCACCCATCCGCGGGAATGTTCAGGAGGAAAATGACAAACGTGTGGCGCTGGGATACTTCTGGGCCTCGTCAATCATCAAAGGCCGATACATCGACCCAGAGGAAGATTAAAACTTGAGTCTGCTCTAAAAAGTCCCTTTCTGCCAAAATCTTCCATTTTAGAGTGGACTCAAACTTGAGTCTGCGCCAAAAAGTCCCTTTCTACCGAAATCTTCCTTATCGGTAGATCTTTCAATCATCACTAACAATTAGTTAGCTATGGTTCAAAAAGCCCTTCGATCTTGATTGAAATTATCCTTTTTGGAGTGGACTCATCTGAATTGATAACGCTAAAATACAGAATGTTCGAGAATGTAGAAGATGGCGCCGGCAAAATAACCCACCAGCGCAAGTGGTGCGATTTTTTTCAAATACCATCCAAAGGTAATGGTTTCAATGCCCATAACGGCAACGCCTGCAGCAGAGCCGATAATAAGTGCACTACCTCCCGTTCCCGCGCAATACGCCAAAAACTCCCAGAAAAGTCCATCCTGAGAAAAATACCCGCTGGGCAAAATTTCGTACATACCCATTGAGGCTGCGACCAATGGCACATTGTCCACCAGTGCGGATAGCAGTCCGATAAAAATTCCAACGGCATATACACCTCCTTCCTGATCGGTGCCCAGCGTATTGTTGAGCCAACCGGCGAGTTCACCCAATTGACCGGCAGATTGTAAACTACCTACGGCGAGGAGAATTCCCATAAAGAATAATACCGAAGCAAAATCTACTTTTTTCAGGGCGGCAATTACCGAAAGTCTTTTGCGCACATTGACGTTCTTTCGCTTATGCATAATTTCTGTCATCACCCATAAAATGCCCAAACTCAACATCATTCCCATAAAGGGTGGAAGATGGGTCACCGTTTTAAAAATAGGCACAAAAACAAGACCCAATATACCGGCTAAAAATACATTTCGCTTTTGCTTATACGTGAGACCGGGTAGGCTTTGGGCTAAATTTGTAGAAACTTCCGGCCTTCTGACATTGCCTTTTATCCTGGGCGTTAACAGGGCCAATGGCACGAGTAAACAAATCAAACTCGGCAGGATAAGTCGGATAATAACGTTTTGGGCAGTTACTTGTTTTCCAATCCAAAGCATAGTGGTGGTTACATCTCCAATGGGTGACCAAGCGCCTCCGGCATTGGCGGCCACCACAATCATACCCGCAAAAAGCCAACGATCTTTGTAGTTGGCAATGATTTTTTTCAAAAGTGAGGCCATCACAATTGTGGTGGTAAGGTTGTCGAGCGCGGCAGATAAAAAGAAAGTAAGGATACAAATAATCCACATCAAACGTGGACGAGATGTGGTTTCAATTTTATCGGTAATAAGTGAAAAGCCTTGGTGAATATCGATTAGTTCAACAATGGCCATGGCGCCGATAAGGAAAAAGAGAATACTGGCAATTTCGCTCAGATGGTGTAAAAGCTGGTATTCAGCAATATAATACATTGCCGCCTGAATAAAGCCTATTTCACTGCCGTCTGCCCCGACAAACATGTGGTCGGGAACCGTTTCCGGCGTAAAAAACGACCCCGCGCTTAAAATATAAATCGCCCAACACAACACGCCGGCAATCAAGGCACTTGCTGCTTTGTCAACATGAATTTGATGTTCGAGGGCTATGGCTAAATACCCCAAAACAAAAACAGTAATCATCAAGATATCGGCAATCACGGCGTGGTGGTTTTAGTTTATATATCTGTGTTTCAATTCATCAATTGCTCCAAGGCAATTTGGTAGGCCATATCTGTAAGCTTCAACTTTTCTTTCCTCCGGTCGTGACACGCCTGTAAAGCGTTTTTAATTCTATCAGACACATCAGAAAAAATTGCATCTTCACTGAGTTCAGCACGATCCTGCATGAGGTATGCAAAAACCCTCGCCATACCACAATTGGATATAAAATCGGGAATACAACTTAGTTTATCATCTGCATAAAGTGCAGTGGGGCCTTCAAATATTTCATCGTCAGCAAATGGCACATTGGCTCCGGCAGACATAACTTCTAAACCCGAAGCCAACATTCTATCTATTTGGTCTTTGGTAACCAAACGCGAAGCGGCTGCGGGAATGAAAATTTCTGCACCAATATCCCAAATAGCCTCATTCGTACTTTGAAAATCGAGTAAATTATCTTCAATTAGATAATTACCAGTTTTATTGACCATCAAGTTATTAATTTGGTCAAAATCCAACCCATCGCGGTTGATGATGCCACCTACCCGATCAATTATACCGGTGATTTTCACCCCCATTCTGGACAAATACCACGCTGCGGCGGCGCCTACATTTCCCCAACCCTGTATGATTGCCCTCTTTCCGGAAATTTCACCCCCGTAGATGGCGTAATAATGTTTAACCGATTCCGCAACGCCGTAGCCAGTTATCATGTCAGCGACGGTAAATTCCCTGGCGTTTACGGGTGCATATTCAGATTTTTTGACCAGAAAAAGCACGCCTTTTTGAAGCTGTTCTATTTTTTTCTTTTTGCTATCCGGGTTGGGATTAAAATGCCCAACGAGTACACCTTCCTGCGGATGAAGGATTCCAAGGTCTGATGTTATGGGTATCACTTCGTGAATTTCGTCCACGTTTAAGTCTCCTCCGGTTCCGTAATAATTTTTCAGCAATGGACGAAGTGCCTGATACCAACGTTCCAGAACACCTTTTTTTCTGGGATCCGCCGGATCAAAATTAATCCCGCTTTTTGCGCCCCCAATTGGTGGGCCTGCCACGGTAAATTTAATTTCCATGGTTTTGGCCAACGATAAAACCTCGCGCTTGTTTAGGCCAACACGCATTCTTGTACCACCACCGGCAGCGCCTCCGCGAAGACTATTAATTACGGCCCAACCTTCAGCCTCCGTTTCTCTATCTTTCCAGTGAAATACAACTTCTGCTTGCGTCTGTTCAAACTTGGCTAAAAGGTCGTTCATCTAAATTTTTCTTTAGTAAAAATGATAAATTGGTTTTACGCGGCCAAAATTAAAATACAGCCTCCAATATTTAGGAAAATAAAACCTAATTTACACAAATAGATGAAAGGTCGCATTTTTTTCATTCAAAGACATCTATTTGTTGAGTCCACTCCAAAAAGGATGATTTCAATCAAAATCGACGCGGAGGGGGCTTTTGACCCGCAGCTAACTATTTGTTAGTGAGGATTCAAAAATCTACCGACAAGGAAGATTTTGGCAGAAAGGGACTTTTTGGAGCAGACTCTTTGTTGCGGGAACACTGTACGTAAGGCAATTGAGGCAAGTCCGCTACCGCATTGATTAAATGTGATTTACAAACTTACTCCCACCTGGTTGTTTCAATCAAATGAATCATTTGCTGATACATATATTCGTTTACCGGCCGAAGTGAGTCTTCATTGGGTACCGCATTAAAATAAACCACCCCCCGCAGAAAATGGTTGTTGCTATCGGTTAGAAAAAACTGGGTATGGGTAGCGGCATCACCTACCAATTGATACAAAGTGCCATAAACCTTATCCTCTTCATTGATAAACAGTTTTTCTTTTATCCCGTCTGCTTTTACCGTATGTCTAAAAACCAAATTATGCATATCGTTCAGCAGCGTATCGATGTTGTTGTCCACCGGACGATAAGTCAACTGCACCATTGCATTAAATCGCGGGTAATGAATATCAAACCAACAGTTTTCGCGTTTGGGTCGATGTACGGTAAACTCGTGTACTTTAAAAGTATAGGGGCAATTATCACCAAAAGATTTAAAAGTATCTGGAGGTAAATCAATTCGGAAGTACCCAACGGGTTTTGGAATGGGATCCGAACCACAAGCTGCAAGTCCCAAAAAAACCATCAGCAATAATACATTTTTACTCATCTTCGATTTCATGCAAATGAACCTTTACGCGTTTAATTCTTCTATTTTCCATGGCCTCTATGGAAAAGGTCATGTGGGCAAAATCGTATTGTTGATTGATTTTGGGTAATTCTCCGGAAATTTCAATAATAAAGCCAGCGAGGGTATCGCTATCGCCTTTGGCATCATCAAAGGGTTCAGTGTTTTGAATATGTAAAATCCTCAAAAATTCGTGTAATGGTGTTTTACCCTCAAAAACAAAAGTATTGTCGTCAATTCGGGAATAAATAGAATCCTCCAGATCAAACTCATCGGTGATCTCTCCGACAATCTCTTCAATAATATCCTCCAGAGACACCAAGCCGGAAGTCCCACCAAACTCATCCACCACAATTGCCATGTGAACCTTTTTCATCCGAAACTCGTGTAACAAATCGTCGATTTTTTTACTTTCGGGTACAAAGAAAGCTGGGCGAATGAGCTTTTGCCATTGAAAGGATGTCGGCTCTTCGGTATGGGGCAACATATCTTTGGTGTACAATACACCTTCAATTTCGTCTAAACTTTCCCGACAAACGGGCAACCTCGAATATCCAGAAGCGCGAATCTCCGTCAGAACCTCGCCATAATCTTGTTCCAATTCTAGATAAGTCATATCCACACGCGGGGTCATGATTTGCTTGACCGTAGTATTTCCAAATTTCACAATATCCACCAGCATTTGGTTTCGATCACCCGTTTGATTACCCCCTGCAAGTTCGAGGGCCTGTGACAAATCATCTACAGAAAGAGGTTGCTGTCTCGCTTTATCCTTAAATATTCTGGTACTTCTGGCCAACAACTTACTCAGGGGCAACATCAGAATGTACAAATAGTAAATCCCGACCAATACAAAACTCACAAATGTATCCGGATGGCGGCTTGCGTAAATTTTAGGTAAGACCTCACCAAACAACAAAAGAATAAAGGTAATTCCAAAAAGCTGTAACAGCAGTCCGCCAATTTGATTGTTAGAGAAGTCAAAAATCGTTTCAGTGATATACGCCGCGAGTATAACAATCCCGATATTGACGAAATTGTTACTCACCAAAATCGTAGCGAGCAACTTTTTGGGGTTATCCAGCAATTGCACCAATTTGGAATTGGGTTTTGCCTCCACCGAATCAGGTTTCCACGAAAAAAAAGCAACCTCAGCACCGGAAATAAGTGCGGAAATCAGGATTAAAAAAGACAAGAACACCAAGGCAAGGATATGTCCTTGATGGAAAGAGTCTATAGTGAAAAGTGACAAATAAGGTTCAGGGTCTGGATCCAATAATGTACAAATTTAGTTAATATAAAACGCACTAAAATCCGTGTGATTAAGCATTAAAAGGGCAGGTCATCATCATCGGTGTCGTGGTTTGGTTCGTTTGCAAAGGTATCACTTTTTGGGTTGTTTTCCGAAGTATTGGAATAACTTTGCGAACTTACATTCTGATTACCATCATCCTTTTTGGGTGACAACATCGTCATGTTATCCGCATGCACCTCTGTGGTATATCGCGGCTGACCCGCTTCTTCCCATTTTCGGGTTTTTAGTCGTCCTTCCACAAACACCTTATCTCCCTTTTTAAGGTACTTCTCAACAATATCAGCTAGTCCGCGCCGAAAAACGACAATATGCCATTCGGTATTGGTGATTTTATGACCTTCTTTATTGGTATAAGTTTCAGAAGTTGCGACGGAAATCCTCGCCAAAGCGTTGCCGTCTTCAAAGCGTCTCACCTCCGGATCTGCGCCGAGATTCCCGATGAGCATGACTTTATTTAATGAACCTGCCATGTGAATTGAATTTTAAAATTTTTGCAAATGTAATCTTAGTATTACTTAATATGCAAATATTTTTTTATAAAAAGTTGCAATGGTCTGGGCATAGCGGGAAAATCAACATCCCTAGAAAAGATTTCGCAATCGTCGATCAAGTTTTGGGGTACCGCATCCCAGTTTACCACATCCCAAATATAGTAATGAATTTTTTGATGGGTCAAAATATGCGTAGATTTTTCCATCAAATATTCCGGCGCATCAAATGGCAGCTTTTCGCCTTCATAGAACGGTAAAACATAGAGTCCGTTCCAAATATCGGAAGCCTCCCTCCGCTTCAAAAGCAACCCATTTGCATTGGAGGCGAAGAAAAAATGAAAATAGCGATTGGTTT
This sequence comes from Cryomorphaceae bacterium, assembly GCA_020832345.1. Classification (GTDB taxonomy): domain Bacteria; phylum Bacteroidota; class Bacteroidia; order Flavobacteriales; family Schleiferiaceae; genus CSBr16-58. The sequence continues at coordinate 63,354 of JAFIEY010000030.1, forward strand.
TTTCTTTGGCAGAACTTTTATACGGAAAATCTCCCGGATTTTCTCCGGTTATATAGAGTTCGCAAAATTCACTGAGCGGACAAGCGGCACAATCAGGGTTTTTAGGTTTGCAAATCAAGGCACCCAATTCCATCATCCCTTGGTTAAAATTACCCGGATGAATAGCCGACTGCACCAAATCGGATGCAATATTTCTAAAAATCTGCTGGGTTTTCACAATCCTAATATCGGATGAAATAAGAAACATTCTGCTCAAAACCCGCATTACATTTCCGTCCACGACGGGTACTTTTTGTCTAAAACAGACGGAGGAAATCACACCAGCAGTATAGGGACCAACTCCGGGAACGGCTAGCCAATCATCGTAAGTTTTGGGGAAATCGCCCAACTGCGCGATATAAATTGCCCCTTTTCTCAAATTTCTTGCCCGCGTGTAATACCCCAAGCCTTCCCAACATTTAAGCACATCGTCTTCAGTGGCCTTACTTAAAATCTCCACATTTGGGAAACGCTCAAGTAGTTGCAAATAATGACCCATTCCCTGAGAAATTCGGGTTTGTTGAAAAACAATTTCGGCCAACCAGACCTCATAAGGTTGAGGATTACTTCGCCAAGGCAGCTCGCGTTTATTTTTAAGATACCAATTTTCAATATGTTGGCAAATTTCAATGTTTTTCATTAAAAAAATTAGATTAATTTAAAATCAATGTTCAAAAGTCAAATTGTTGTGTATATTTGCAGCCCTCAAAATTAGATGTTTAACTATAACAATACTAAAATGACCAAAGCAGAAATCGTAAACAACATCACTGACGCAACCGGAATGGAGAAAGTTGACATCCAACAGGTTGTTGAACTATTCATGAAAGAAGTAAAAACCTCCCTTGAATCAGGTGAAAACGTTTATCTCCGTGGATTCGGTAGTTTCTTCATTAAAAAGCGTGCTGAGAAAACCGGTCGCAACATCAGCAAAAACACCACCATTATAATTCCTGCGCACAACATTCCCGCTTTCAAGCCTGCGAAAGTATTCCTTGAAAACGTAAAAGAAAAGGTTGCCGTAGAAAAATAACCTTAAAAGGTTTAAAGGAACTTTGACTTAGATGTGATTTTTATAATCACGTCCAAATTCAATAATTCTTTTAAGAATAAACCTGCTAATGCCGAGTATAATTTAATCCATACTCGGCATTGGCGGTAAGTTCAATGTTTTTGCTATTTAAACCGGGGAGGATTTTATTCGTATAAAATTTCCCCGAAAGATTCGTGTATTACATTGCGATGTAAATGAAAAAATCCACCCTCATCATTACCGTTGGCATAGCAATATGTCTGATTATCGGATTGCTTTTGCTTCGTGCAAACAGGTATCCAGTAATTGACGCGCAAAATAATGAAGAGCAAGTGGAAAACCGCCTCGATGCCAAAGTGGAAGAAGCGCTCAAGTTGCTGCAAAGTGGCGATGCTCCTCCCATGGTTGCCATTGGAATGATTAAAGAGGTTTTGGAAGAAGACCCCAATCATTACTCTGCCTTGTTGAGTTTAGGGCTAATGTCATTGCAAACTGGCCAATACGAAAAGGCCGTAGAACGCTTTGAAGTGCTATTGCAACAAGATGACCACAGTCCCCGAGTTCTGGACGCTGCCGCCAATGCTTATTTAGGTGTGGGTGACACAGCCGAAGCGCTGGTTCAGTTCCGAAAAATGTTGTCGCTCGATCTCGATCAGGAAGTCCGAGACGAGTTGGAAAAAACTGTGACTTCCCTGGAAAAAAATCCTTAAAACATTTTACCATGCCAAGTGGAAAAAAACGTAAACGCCATAAGATGGCCACACACAAACGCAAAAAGCGCCTAAGAAAAAACCGTCACAAGAAGAAATAATTCCCTTCTTTGAACTCATTATGAAAAAGAGCAGCAGGTAAAATCCTGTTGTTCTTTTTGTCGTTTGTATCAACGCAGGAAATGCTAGCCCTCGTAGCAAACCGGCATTAAAAGATTTATCAGGTGAACGCAGAACTTTTTATACACTCGCGTAACGCCGATGGTCTGGCCATAGCCCTGTTGAAAGATGGAAAACTTACGGAACTACATACTGAAGAAGACAACCGCCAATTTTTAGTTGGAGACGTATATGTGGGAAAGGTCAAGCGTATTGCTACCGGACTCAACGCTGCGTTTGTCGATGTAGGCTATTCAAAAGATGCCTTTTTACATTATCACGATCTGGGGCCACAATTCCTCTCTTTGGATAAATTTTACCGCAAGGTAACCAAAGGAAAGCAAGTGTGGAATCTCGCCGGATTAGAACTGGAAAAAGACATAGAGAAAAATGGCACCATTGACCAAGTACTAAAAACCAGTCAAAATGTTGTCGTTCAGATTGCGAAAGAACCCATTTCAACCAAAGGGCCCAGAATAACATCGGAAATATCCCTTGCGGGAAGGTACGTCGTATTGGTGCCTTTCTCCGACAGGATTTCTATTTCTCAGAAAATTAGAGATCGCAAGGAAAGAGATCGATTAAGAAACCTCCTCAAGGAAACCAAACCACCGGGTTTTGGCATCATCATTCGAACGGTGGCCAACGAAGTGGAAAGAGAACTCATTGAAGGAGACTTAAGAAATTTGGTGCAACGTTGGAAACAACTTCACCGGCAAATTACCCGGGCAAAAGCACCGGGTAGAGTCTTGCAGGAATTAGGTGCAGCCTCAGCGCTTTTGCGTGATGTGCTAAACGATTCTTTTAGCAATATCGTGGTAGATGAACAAGATAAGTTCGACACCATTAAGTTATTTCTGGAAGAAAATGCACCCGATAAGGTTTCTATTTTAAAACTTTACAAGGGGGAACTCCCCATGTTTGAGCGATTTGGAATAGAACGCCAAATCAAAACATCTTTTGGGCGATCTGTTTCTGCCGGAAAGGGTACTTACCTTATCATTGAGCACACCGAAGCCATGCACGTCATTGATGTAAACAGTGGAAATCGTGCGAGTAAAAGTGATACCCAGGAAGAAAACGCCTTGGCCGTAAACTTGCTCGCTGCAGAGGAAATTGCCCGTCAATTGCGTCTTCGCGATATGGGCGGTATCATTGTGGTGGACTTTATCGACATGCACAAGGCTGAAAACCGCAAAGCAGTTTACGAAAAGCTCCGCGATCAGATGAAAGGCGACCGCGCCAAACACAAAATTTTACCCCCGAGTAAATTTGGTCTGGTGGAAATTACCCGTCAACGCGTTCGTCCCGAAATGAACATCGATACACGGGAAGCTAACCCCGATGGCGCCGGAAAAGTGGAGGCGCCTATTGCCTTGCTCGACGATATTGAAATTGAAATTGAGAAAATATCCAATCTCGAAGGTGCCGGAAAATTTGAACTCCACGTTCACCCTTTTCTGGAGGCCTATATCAACAAGGGCTGGCTGCGTAGTTTGCGAAAACAATGGCAGAAAAAACACAAGTGCAAACTGAAGGTTGTGCCCCGTGATGGATATAAATTCTTAGAATACAGGTTCTTCAATAGCGGAGAAGAGGTTCAATTGCCGGGTTAAAACCCGAATTATAAAAAAACGCGAAGTGCAATTTACATTGTTCTTCGCGTTTTTATTTTTACCACCATGAATGATCAAAACGAGGACTACCTCACCACCCGCTGGAACACACTCTGCAAGTGGATTGAAACCCAGTTTCAACCCGAGGGAGAAGTAGATGTAGATGGTATCTTATTTCTGGTAGGGGTTCAAGAACTCGGACAAGGATATCGAAAGTTTAAAAAGGACGAGAAGGTCAATCTACTTCACATCGCCATTTGCCGGGTATTAGAACCCTATGGGTACTATAATTTTAATGGAATCGACAGTGAGGGTTGGCCTCATTTTGATTTGGTTGAACCATTACCAGCATTAAAACCGGGGGAGCAAACCCGAATGATGAAAGAAGCCATCTTGCGGTATTTTGCAGAAAAAGGCGTTTTGGAATAACGCCATAAAGTCAGTTACAGCGGCTGAACTATAAAGTTTGAGCGTAAGGCTCGCGACCCCGATAGATTTCGGGGAAAAATCAAGGCGTTTACTAAAGTAAATGACTGGGATTTAAAACCGAACCCTAAAACCTTTGGTAAGCGCAGGCACAACATAACCGGACTTTATTATAGACAGACACTAATGAGTCTGCTCTAAAAACTCCCTTTCTGCCAAAATCTTCCTTTTTAGAGCGGACTCACTAATTAAAAGCAATCACCCTCTTCAGGCGTCCAAGGCACCATCTCAACCTCCACATAAGCCTCTTCATCTTCCTTGAGCTTAATGATATTGCAGCCACGGAGATAATCTGTAGATAGGGTATCGTAAAAATAAATTGGTGTAGGTGGAAAATCGGGGTATCCCGTAGAGTCGATGCCTATCAGTTGCGAATCAATTTCATGGGTAACCTGAATGGCCTGAATATGAAATAGTGCATCGAGGGTGTACATAAATGTAACTTCTCCATTGCTGTTGGTATAACCTTCAAATTCAACCTCAGACCGAGGTGTGTTGGGCGCGACATAAACATGTGCTCCTGGAACGGGTACGACAATTTCATTATTTTGACCTTCATACTCAACCGTTTTTATTCGAAAGGGGTATTCAGGGGCGTCAGGTGTACACGCTACACCCAAAAACAACAGAGAGAAAAAGGAGGTGAGGAAAGATAAACACTTATTCATGGAAGTATATTTTTATTTATTTCAATAGCTGCTAATCGGTATTTTCTAAGCCATCCAATGGTTTATTTGGCAAACGAATTAATTACACGTTCGACGGGGATCGTTGAATGGGTAAAGATTAATTTCGAAGAGGTGATTACCACGCTCAAGTTCAATGGCGTCACACTTTCTCCAAGAACCTTTAACCACGTGAACATTTAAAAAGGCTTTATTATCAAAACTGAATTTTGCCTCTCCAAATTCATTGGTATTGGCAAACACGTCGATGATAGAGCCTTCCACAGGCGCAAAGATTCTCACGGATGCATTCCGAACGGGAATGGTGTCCTGAACAGTCACTAAAACAGTCACTTCAAAATCGCGATCATCTTGCTTACACGAGGTAGAAAGTGAACCGATGAGAAGGATTCCGGATAAAACAGCAATTAGGCGCATATCAGATAAAAATAGTTTTTCGGTCAAATTAGATCTTGGATAGAAAATCGATGAGCTCCACTCTCTAACGCAAAATTATACTTTGTCATTGTGATTTCACAATTAAATCAAATGAATGATTAACATCTAGCGCACAAATATAGTGTAATAATCCCATAATTTACATCATTTGCACAACACATTTATTTTTCGACAAACAATTTTAGTTTAAATGCTGTGAAGTCAATACCTTTGTCCCGACAAAAAACACAGTGTTTATATTGGATTTGACCTGTCTATCAGCTTTTTTCAAACGCATTTTCCGCCATTTGAAAAACCTTTGAGTGTTTGATTAAAAGCTTTATGAACAATCCTTACCACAACGAATTTTCAAAATATATTTGCGCCAAAATCTGCTCTGCATGCAATCTACCATCGAAAACCTCATTGAAGAAATAAATAATTACGACGTTTCTAATCCCGACCAAGCCGAAGCTTTTCGTTTGGCTTTCCTCAGCAGGAAGGGTAAGGTCTCGCAATTGTTTGATACTTTTAAATTGCTTCCCGGGGAGGAAAAGAAAATATACGGGAAATCCGTGAACGAAGTAAAAAAACTGGCCGAAACCAAATTTAAGGATGCACAAAACACCAAAGTAAACCAGGGACAAGTTCGCCCCGACTTTACCCGACCGGTAAAATCATCCACCATCGGCAGTCGGCACCCGTTGTCCATCATCCGTGACGAGATCATCGACATCTTTGCACGTATTGGTTACGACGTGAGTTATGGGCCCGAAATTGAGGACGACTGGCATAATTTTTCTGCGCTTAACTTTCCCGAAGAACACCCGGCTCGCGATATGCAAGACACCTTTTTCGTAGAGAAGAGTCCGGATTTCGCACTTCGCACACACACCTCCTCCGTACAGGTTCGGGTAATGGAAAATCAAAAACCACCCATCCGCACCATTTCGCCGGGCAGGGTTTTTCGCAACGAGGCCATTTCCGCTCGCTCACATTGCTTCTTCCACCAAATTGAAGGTTTGTACATTGACGAAAACGTGAGCTTTGCCGATCTCAAGCAGACCATTTTATACTTTGCCGAACAGTTTTTTGGAAAAAGTAAAATCCGCATGCGTCCATCATATTTTCCCTTCACAGAACCTAGCGCCGAGGTTGATGTCTATTGGGGCCTCAACAACGAAGTAGATTATCGTCTGACCAAGGGGACAGGTTGGCTCGAAATTATGGGATGTGGCATGGTGGACCCCGCCGTACTTCAAGCCTCCGGTATTGATTCCGAGAAATATAGCGGATTTGCCTTTGGGATGGGCATCGAGCGCATTGCGCTAAACCGCTATCAAATACCGGATATTCGCATTTTCAGTGAAAATGACCAACGGTTTCTCATGCAATTTAGCGGGAAATAAAACCAACCAATCCTAAAATCAATTTCCCTTTTAAGGACACCCTGTGTTTTTGTATCTTTGTGGAACAAACCACAAAAACCACCTTACCATGATACGAATTTACACTGTTCTCGTTGCCTTATTTTTGGCGTGGAATCCCATTGAAGCACAAACCTGCTGTCCATATATTAATAGTGTGAGCCTTTCACCGGCAACTCCCACACCCGGAAATCCGGTTAGTGTAATTGTGGACGTTACTACACCAAGTTTGGGCAACGTTGTTTCATTTAACCACAACATTAGCGGCGGCACCATTCACCTTGTAGGTTGTTACCATGGCGGCATGCTTCCGGCATTACAAAACTTTGTGGATACTATAAACCTCGGTGTTTTACCACAAGGTAATTACACCTTGAATTTTTCTGCGCGGATGAGTTCGGACCCCAATACTTGCATCCCGGTAGATTCAACCCATCATACCCAAACTTTTACCGTTGGAACCCCTCCTCCCCCACCTACACTTCCGTGTTGCATTCAAATTGATTCTGCCGGAATATCGCCTTCCTCCCCCATCAACGACACCACGCCATTATCACTACTCGCCTTGGTTTCCTTGCCGGCAAATGGCCAATTATTTCAAGATGCCCTGAGTATTGTTGGAAATGACATCGTATTGGAAACCTGCTACCTAACTGATTCTACTGCCGCTGCAATGCAGGTGACCGACACATTTGCCATTGGTCTCTTGCCTCATGGCACCTACAACCTAAATATGATTGCCCACCACAGTTTGGATCCAGCCTCATGTGTTCCGGTCGATACTGCTGTTTATTCCCTGACCTTTACCGTGGACAGCACCCATCAGCAAACCAATTCAATAAACGAAATACATGCGGAAAGCATTTCCATTTTTCCGAATCCCGCCAAAGATCAAATTTCCGTTTCTGGACTACCGGATGGGGATAATTATATCCAAATATTCTCACTTACCGGAAATTGTATTTACGAGAAAAAACACCTTGGAAGCCAACTGGACATCAATACAACTAAATGGCGAAATGGAATCTATTTGGTGAAGGTTAACGAAGTGAGAACCTATAAAATTATTATAAACAAGTGATTAAAGTCACCTTTTTATTGTCCCGCGTCCATTACCTTTGTAGGTGAAATGAGAATTACTGCCTCCATATTACTGCTCGCCCTTATTCTGCCCTTTGGGTGGAAGGTAGGATTGTTGACAAAATATGTAGTGCATTACGAGCAGTATTTGGCGGCTTGTGAAAATAAGGACAAGCTAGACATGAAGTGTAACGGGACTTGTAAGTTTTCTCAAGAATTAAACGCTTTGGAAAAACAAGAATCCCATGCGCCCCAGCTGCCTGAATTGGTGAAGGTCGAGATTCACCCTTTTATTGTTTCCACCTTTTCGTTGATTCATCTTTTTGATTTTCATCTCAAAGTGCAAATTCAAACACCATTGAAATTGAATATTTCAAATGGTTTTTTGGAGGTTGCAACCCCACCCCCCAATTTGGTGTGATTTTTTTCAATTGCTTTTTTCTATTTTAATCACATCAAATTTTCACAAAAATGAAGACAATAAAAAATTGGATGGCTTTCATCCTACCGCTGACTTTAATATTTTTAACATCAGCCTGTAAAGACGATGACGACAACGGAAGTCAACCCACACACGGAGACCTCAGCATTGAACTCGATCACGGATGGGGACCTTCGCACGCTGCTTTTTCCCTAAACCAGGAACTTACCCATCCGGCCACGCAAGAGAAAATAACGTTCACCAAATTGCGGTACTATGTTTCAAACATAGAACTTACCAAAGCCGATGGCGAAGTATGGAAGGAAGAAGAAAGTTATCGAATTGCGACGGTGGGCCAATCGACTTCAGGCGTTTCTATGGAAATCAAAGACATTCCCGTAGGAGAATACGAAGCCATTACTTTCACCATTGGCGTTGATGCGCCCAGAAATACCAGTGGCGCGCAAACCGGTGCTCTTAGTCCGTCGGAAGGCATGTTCTGGAGTTGGACGACCGGCTATATTTTCATTATGGCGGAAGGTATGAGCCCGGATGCGCCAAATGGACAATTTATGTATCACGTGGGAGGATTTGAAGGCAGCGAAAATGCCATTCGAACCACAACACTGAACTTTGCAGGCACCAATGTCAACGTAAATGGCACCGGAAAACCAAAGGTTAAAGTAAAGGTAAATACCGCGAGGTTTTGGCATGGAGGTATCAGTTTGAACGACATCAATGCGATTCACATGCCCGGTGCCAACGCAGTCGTAATGGCCGACAACTTTATCGGTGCTTTTTCATTTGACGGAATAGAAAATTAAATCCCTCAAATCATGTGGAAACCCTTCACCCGGACTCTTTTTTGGAGTCTGGGTATTTTCCTTGTCATCAACTGTAACCGTGACGACGATGCAAATTCAGAGGACCTTAATCCTGCTGTTAACCCCACAATTCCAAGCCATTTCCCCAGTCCGGTTTACGGATTTGAAAACAATCCATTAACCAAAAAAGGCATAGCCCTGGGGAAAAAGTTGTTTTATGACCCCATACTTTCTGCCGATGGAACAGTGAGTTGCCATAGTTGCCACGATCAGGCTTTTGCTTTTGCCGACCGGGGTGTTGCTTTTTCAACCGGGATTAATGGTAAAAAGGGCAATCGAAACACGCCAGGACTTGCCAATTTAATTTGGTATCCTGCTTTCAATTGGGATGGTGGAATCAATCATATAGAGATACAGCCGGTTGCCCCGCTTACCGACAGCAATGAGATGGGTCATAACCTGAAATCACTATTGAAAACGCTTCAAAACCACCCCGAATATCCGGGGTTATTTAAAGCGGCTTTCGGCAGCGACAGCATTTATGACCAAAAACTATTGTTTGCCCTCACCCAGTTCATGGCCACCATGGTATCGCATCAATCGCTTTATGACCGATATTTAAGAGGCGAAAGTAGTTTTACCGATAAACAGCTTCGGGGCAAAAACCTATTTGACAACCATTGTGCTACATGTCATTCCGGGGTATTACAAACAGATTTTAGCTACCGTCAAAACGGCTTGCGAGCTAATTCCGAAGACCTTGGAAGAATGACCATTACCAATGTGTTTTCCGACAAAGGAAAATTTCGCGTGCCATCCCTTCGCAATGTGGAGAAAACCGCACCATATATGCACGATGGAGAAATTGCCCAACTGACCGATGTCATTGAAGCTTATAGCACAGGGATTCAGGCCGTTTTCAATTTAGACCCTGCACTTCCATCGGGGGGATTTCGATTTTCCGCTACAGAAAAAGAAGATCTTCTGGAATTTTTACGGGCGCTTACGGATACAAACTTTTTAGAAAACGAAGCCTTTCAGCCTTAAAATTTAAGCCACAACATTTATGAGACCCTTATTTTACAAATACATTGTCGTATTTGGACTTTTTTTCATTTCCATAATTTCAACAGATGCTTGTGATATGTGCAGCGCTGGCGCCGGTGGATCACTATTGGGAATCGTGCCGAATTTTTCTCAAAATTTAGTCGGGGTAAGATTCCAACACCAATCCTTTCAACATCCAAACACCCACCTCAACTATCACGGAAGCAGTCGTGTTTTGACAGATGCCATGCAGCGAAGTGATGTATGGCTCCGGTTTTACCCGACCGATCGAATTCAATTATTGACCTTTGTTCCGTATCAAGTGAATCGCAGAATTGAAACTGAGCATGAGGCAGAAGTTTCAGGCATTGGCGACATTAGTGTGCAAGCGCTTTATACTATTGTCAATACGGGAGACAGCACGGCAAAAAATTGGAAACACACCCTTTTGGCAGGTGGAGAAATTCGCTTGCCCACCGGCACATACCAGCAAAGGGATCCCGTCAGATTCCAACGGTATTCCGAATTGTTTCAAATTGGAACTGGGGCATTTGCTTTTGGTGCTCAGACCATGTACACCATCCGTTATAAAAATTGGGGGTGGTATTCAGATGCGAAATTTGTAACCAACTCAACAAACGAACTCGATTACAAATGGGGAAACCAATTTTTTTCCGGAAGCAAAATTTTTTATTGGCAATCATTCAGGAAAGTCAATCTTTTACCTTCTTTCGGAATTCTATTAGAACACATGCGACCCGACTCGTATATATGGAATTCTACAACCTTTTATCAAAATGGAGGTCAGACAACTTGGGCGCAATTCGGAATTGATTTCTATTCAACAAAATGGATGGCCCAAATATTTGCTCACACCCCATTGGCCTACAATCTTCCCGAGGGAATGCCGGAAGCCAAATGGCGGATGGGATTTACGTTGGGATTTTTCTTTTAGACTGTACTTTTGCGCCAAATTATCATCATGAATAGAATTATTGTCCTGTGTCTTTTATTCCTTCCCCTGTCCAATTCAGCACAAAATGAAGTATTTCTTTCCTGGGGAGGAGCGCACCTGGAAGTCACAGTGATAATGACGCCTGAGAATTCCGGGATTACCACATTGCATATTCAGGGGGTAAAGGAGGTCAGAGCCTTTCGCCGACATGTAAGACGGCGTGAGGCCGTTTCATTTGAAAGAAAGGGGGCGGAAATCCAATTTAACACCCAAAACTGGTCGTCGGCACCACACCAACAATTGGAGATACACTATAAAATTCCCGCAGAGGCATTTGGTGAATATCCCTTGATTGACCCGCAAAATCGCGTAGTTTTAAATCCGGCCGCCTGCGCAACATGTCACGAAATTGAACCGCAATTGGCTTTGCAGTTTCAGTGGCATCAACTGCTGCCGATGGAGCTGAAAAAAGCATCCATTCATCTAAAATTTCCGGATGGAGGAATTTGGAAGTCAAACTGGAAACTCGATTTGGTGGTTGAATTAAAAAACGGAAAACTCATAGGATTTCCCGCCCAATCATTAGAATCCTTCTTCTTTACCTGGGAAGTCCCGGGACTCAAACCCATATCAGATAGCACATTGATTACGGCGATTGTTTCGGAAAACACCCCGGCCAAAAAAAATCCATTACCAAAAGAAGATGTTATAAAAGATACCGCAACCACAATTGTTAGTACAAAAACCTCAACAGCAAAGGATGGCGCTGATTCCACAATCGCGATGGCATCTGTAAAAACAATTGACGGGGCGAATGAGTCTAAAGGGAAAATGGAGAAAGTGGATTCGATAACCCATACAGAAAAAACCAAACTCACCCAGATTTCATCGACCAAAGATCAAAATAGGGATTCAATTGTATTGGCAAAAAATATTGATGAAAAAACCAGAGACACAACCCTGATTGCCAAAACGAGTACCGTCAAAAAACCGAGCGAAAAAGATCGAAGGGCTGTTGAATTCCAATTTGACACTTCAAACTTTCACTCTCCCTTTCTCGATTTTTGGGATAAAGAAACCACCGCATTGGTTAGTGAATCGAAAGACCAGGCCACGGCGAACTACAAATTATACCGTCATGCCAAAACCGCCTTGGGTGAAGCCGATACCGAATTGCGCCTCAGACATCTTATAGATCGCGGCGAATTCAGTCGTGAAGAGTTGGAGTTTCTAAAGCTGGTTTTTGGTGATTTTTCCACCAAACCCCATGAGGCCAATGTGCGATATAATCGGAACCAAAATTTGGTAACAACAAGTCTTCAGGGAGTTTCACCGCTTACGGTGGTGCTCAACATCGAAGGTTTGGGTGACAGTATAATCCAATTAAATCCCGGGACCACGGATCAGCTGACAACCAATTTTCCGGTTAATTACTTTTATCCGGCTGAGCAGAATCTGCCCTATCCACTTAGCGTAAAATTGAGTGATGTGCAAGCGATTCGACTTTACAACTCAGAGGATGGCCCATTTTTTAGATATTGGGCATTTTCGACCTTATTAAAATCCAGTTCTCCGCACACCCGGGCCACCTACGCAGCATTTGCCATGGACGACGAAATTGCCATTATCCGTACGATGGGATTAAAAGCATCTTTAGATATCCCGCCTTTTGCGGCTTCTCGTTTGATTGAGCACTGGGAACGACTGGTAGAAGAAGGCACTGTTGAGGAAGCTAAAATGGCGAGGGAGATGCTTGCGAAGGTTGCTAAATAAGTATCTGTCTATAAAGTATAGCTGCGTTATGCACCTGCTGAACAATGCTCAATTACCAAACGTAAAATCAGCTTTTTACCAATATCTATTGGGGTCGCAGGTCTTGCCCTCGAACTTTCTAGTTCAGCCACGTTGACTTTATGGACAGGCTATAATTATCGGTGTAAAAGTCTAAAAAAGTTTTACTCTAACGATATATTGCCGTTCTGATCTCTTTTTGGCCCCATTAAACCATAATTTGGAAACATTTTTTTTCCAGTATAAAAAGAAAGGCATACTATTAGAAGGCCGATCGACAATTGAATCATAAACCAAAAATCTATACTTTCATAGTTTCTCAAACTTCCACCTGTACCTACAATTGCTAATAATCCAAGAGGTTTATAAATATATGCCTTGTATTTAGAAACTTCTATAGCAAAGAAAACCGTCAACAATGGTAAAATTAATGCAAATGGGATGATATAAATTGAAATATCGGGAAGCACTAATATTCCAATTAAAATCTTAAGTAAAATAGTCAGAACAAGTAGTCCAAGAAGAATGTTATTGTATGGTTTAAATTTTTTCTTTCGTTCCGGCACTGGCTTCATAGCAATGAGTGTTGCTAATGTTTGTCTTTCAAAATACACCTCAGAAAGCTCTTCAAGAATTTTCTGTCTTGGCAAATCATCCTTTAAACCTTTATCAATTTGCCTGTTAACCTCTTTCATATCTATAAACTTTTTCTTCATTTTTAATGGCTTTAAGTTTTTGTCATCTTTTCTAAAAGGGCATAAAACGTTTTTGTGTTGAGTTGTGGAGGGGGAGCTTTCGTCTAAATGCCAAAAATTGTGATTCTTATTCTTCCCAATTCACTTTATCATACCTGTTTTGCTCTGGCGTTCTTTTCGCCTTTTTCTTTATTTTTGAAATTAATTTACCTTTTTCCGAATATTCTTTGTCTATAATACGAGCTTTTGTAGGTTTTCTAAAGTCAACAAATACTTTTCTTTTAATTTTACCATTCGGATAGTACCATTTTCTGACCAAATAAAAAACATTTGAGTTTTCACCATATCCAGCTTCTGACCTAAAAATGATTGTACTGTCTGAGGAATAATATATTTGACCATTTCCTGACCATTTCTTATTTTTAAACGAATAATGTATTCTACTCTCATACCATGCTGAGTCGGTATCTTGTGAAAAAACACATGTAGAAATAAAAAAAAGATATACCAAAATGTACAGTTTTTTCATTCCGAATATTTTTTAACAAAACCTATATTTTTTCATTAGTTCAAAATGGTATTTCATCGGTCTCAAATTAGTTATCGGGAGAAACACACTTTTGAACGTTCTCCTGTATAAGAAACTCTTTCTTGAGTCTTTTTCTTTAGATTTTTATCAACTACAAACATACATAATTTTTCCGTAATATTCAAACCTAAAATATCCATGGAGCATTTGGTGATTGGCAGATTACAGGTTGATATTGATGGATTTGTTGACAAATAATACGTAAACTAAGCTTTTAGATGGGAAAAGATTTGGTCTATTCTTTTGGCGCTACATCTTAAATGGGAGTCTGCTAAAAAAAGTCCCTTTCTGCCAAAATCTTCCTTGTTGGTGGATTTTTGAATCGTCACTTGTTCCGGTTCAAAAATCCCCTCGATTTTGATTGAAATCATCCTTAGTAAAGTTATTTAAATAACTTGAACAAATTAAATTGATGTGATAAGTAGCAATGACAACATTTATATAATTAACATAAATGTATTAATAAGTAAAATGTACATCTGGTAAATTTTTGTCTGGTGTCTCTGTTCTTTGTAATCATGAAA
>JAFIEY010000032.1 GCA_020832345.1 Cryomorphaceae bacterium
TACTATCCGGTTTGGGGCTAAATTCGCGGAAATGGTAGCGTTCGTCTCTTTCGCGAATGTTGACCTTTTTACCGTTTTCAAACCGATACGAACTTAAAATATGGAAGGTGGTATCATTTAAAATGACGCCTTCACGAACAGCGGCTATTTTAGGACCGGGAGATTTTGGATACCATTTTTCAAATCGCAGTATGGAATCTTCGATTTCGAATAGACCCCACATTGTTTTGTATTTTAATGACATTTCTCGGTACAAGCCTGAGTTAATGTCTTCTTCCAATCTTTGCTCCCAATTATTGCCTGGATAAGACAAACCACCTTGAATGACACCATTTCGGAATAGAAAAAATATTCGGGTTAATTGCCCCTCGTTAAAAGTATAATAATAAAACCCATCTATTCGCAGTTCTTCCTCAAGGTGAGGGGTTTGTTGGAGATGCAGTTCATCATCCCGATTTTCTTTTTTGCAGGAGAGCAAACTAAAAATCAATAATAAATAGAATAGTTTATCTTTCATTTATTAGTGGTGTTTTTGTTGATTTTTACCCAATATAAAAAGTTTTCTCCAAGACACTTTGTGATGGGGCAAGTTGTGTGAAAACGCTTTTTTTAACTGGTAAGAAGGCTTAATGCATGTCATGGTTTTATAAAAAAACATTGCTAAGAAATCTTCAAAGGAAAGAAGTAATTGAGTTGAAAAATATTTGGGCCTCTTGATTTATTAAAGAGAATAGTGTAAGGATTTGCGATAAAGATAAATTCTATTGCTCCGTATTCCTTTCCTTTTTTACGCATACTGCCACCAATAGAAAATGCCGGGCCAAAGGTTATATAGGAATGATAATAAATCCTTTTATGATAAAAATTATTTCCAATTTCGTTGGTTAACCTAACTTGACCACCAGCGGAAAGATAAAGTCCATTATCACCAGTAATTCGAAATAGTCCCATTGAACTTAGCGCAATATTCCCATAATCAGAAAAATTATGGCCGCCAGTTTTTATCTCTAAAGCTCCACTATGTCTGTGTGAAAACCAATGCTTTTCATTTTTTTCATAATGGAAAGCAATACCAGCTTGATTCAGATTGCCTAAATGGGGATTATAAACATTTATATGTGGGCCAATACCCCATGAAGTGGATGGATATTCATTTCGCTGTGCATGTGTGACGCTGGTGTCCATTACTAAAAAGAACAAAAAGGTAAATGCGTACTTTTGGAAAACCTTTTTGGTGGGATGGACTAAAGAAGTATTCTGACTCATGACAAAAGTTTTTAAATTTAGTCAATCAATATTTTCTGGAAAGTTCCTTTAAAATAGCCGAGTAAGAGAAAACATCAGTTCCGAGCGAAATCCGTCCCAGCGGGGGATGGGGCCGTACAAATAGTGTTCACTATTACCCCCGTAGTATTCTGAAGGGGTTAGACTTCCCGTAATATGAATGCCGAGGGTGAGTTTGCGCTTTAGGAAAGTTCGAAACCCGGTACGGAAAAATAGTTGTGGAATGGTTGTTTGCTCTTTTGTTGAAAGCACGACTTTATATCCCTCGTGAGGGATGTCATAGGAGAGAATTCCTCCAATTTCTAACCGTGTGAATCGACCGGCATGGTAGGCATACGTTACCGGAATGGCTATGGTGCTAAACATATTTCCGTCCCCCATATTGTAGTTGACAAATGGCGGTATCAGTGGCCTTATATCTGGATTGTAAAAGTTATAGACCTTTAATTCTGCAATCGCATACGAAAATCCAATTGAATAAGAACTGTTTCGCTTTAGCGGTTTAATGTATTCACCAGTAATTCTAACTGGGGTAGCTAATGCAGCACCATCAAGTTTTGCAAAATTGGCCTGCAATCCGGTTTCCAAGGTGATCCCCCATTTTGGGCCATTGAGTGCATTGTGTTGAGCTGTAGCAGTAAAGCACATTACCACTAAACAGTAAATAGTTAAATTTTTCATTTTCAATTATTTTTTTTAGGGTTAAATGTATTTTTAGACCTTCGGTTGAACCCCCGTTTAAACAATGCGCTAAAAGCAAAAAACTATTTAAACGGGGAAGTTCTAAACAACAAATTTGATTACAAAACGATGACTTTCCAGGTTCGCTCTTGTTTTCCAACGCGAATCCTCAAAAGGTATGTGCCTGCAGGTTGCTGCGACATATCGATGCCAATGGTTTCGTCCTTGGTCATGTTTGTTTTAATAGGACGACCATTGAAGTCGAAAACCCCAATTTCATCGGGTATTTCTTGGCAGTCTATATACAGCCAATCGCTAGTAGGGTTGGGATACATTCGTAACTCGAGTTCATTGATTTGGGTCTGTATCTCATTAGTCCCCATGGAAGCGGTAGAGCGAAGCATGAGAAATTCACGCTCGATGCGGTTTCCGGCGTTGTCGTAACTGAAGACATACCGCTGGGCATGGCCCTGACTGCAATATAGCAGTGCGACCAGGATGAAGGTGTAGTAGTTGTAGGTCATGACAATAGATTTAAAGTTAGACAATTAAATTAATTCAAATTGTTTGTTTAAACCATTATTATGGAATAAACGGGTTTGTACTATCCGGTTTGGGGCTAAATTCGCGGAAATGATAGCGTTCGTCTCTTTCACGAATGTTGACCTTTTTACCATTTTCAAACCGATACGAACTTAAAATATGGAAGGTGGT
>JAFIEY010000045.1 GCA_020832345.1 Cryomorphaceae bacterium
CTAAACGACTCAACGACTAAACATTCAACCCCATTGCACAAAAACTCTCGGTCTTACGAAACCTCTACGAATACCGAAAATAGTTCGGTCTCAAAACGACTAAACGACTCAACGCCTAAACATTCAACCCCATTGCACATAAACTTTCGGTCTCACGAAACTTCCACGAAAACCGAAAATAGTTCGGTATCAAAACGACTAACCACCTAACAGACTCAAGGCCTAAACCTTAAACCCATTACCCAAAAACTCCCGGCCTCACGAATCCTCTACGAGTACCGAAAATAGTTCGGTCTTACCACATTAAAAACCTTTACTCAACAAAAATTCTGTAATGTATAAATGCTGTATGCCTTCAACATCATCTTTCCAAAATTCATCCATAGTGATAACATATTTGGGAAACTGATCGTCTATTGACAAAAGATTTCCAAATTCACGGTTTACGGTTTGTTCACTTTCCAATTTATACGCCACTTGCACATAAATTTTCCTTCCAATTTTTTCCGCTACAAAATCAATTTCGTTGCCCTCTAATTTCCCTACAAAAACCTTGTACCCTCTTCTTTTCAATTCTAAAAACACAATATTTTCCAATATTCCAGCAATATTTCTATCGCGATATCCCATGGTGGCATAAACCAAAGAGATATCACTTACGTAAAATTTTTCTTGGGTCTTGAGAATTTCTTTGCCTTTTAAGTCGTAGCGAGGCACTCGATATAAAATAAAAGCGCCTTCCAACGCATGCAGGTAATTATACACTGTATTAATGTCGATTTTTCGCTGTTGACTCTTAAAGTAGTCGGCTACATTTTTGCCTGAAAAGGTGTTTCCAATGTTGTCTATAGCATATTTGATGACTCGTTCTAACAACTCAACATCTCTAATTTTATAGCGTTGTACCGTATCTCTAAGTATTACAGAAGAGTAGATATCGTAAACCACTTTATAGGCCGATTCTTCCGAATAATTTGCCGTGTGAATCACAGGGAAGCCCCCCATTCGCAAATAATCTGTGAAAAGATTTCCGCTGTCTTGTCCTTTTGCAAAGTAATGGTTTCTAAATTCTAAAAACTCTTGGTATGACAAAGTATATACAGGAATTTCCACATATCTGCCTGCCAAATATGTCGATAATTCCGAAGACAATAAATGTGAATTAGATCCTGTAAGGTAGATATCCACATCAAAATCAACTAAAAGAGAATTAACCGCTTTTTCCCAGTTAACCACTTCTTGTATTTCATCTAAAAGCAGGTAGAATTTCTTTCTTGTTTGAATGTTATTGCGGATAAATGAATACAACTTTGAGGCTTCCAATATTTCGGAATATGTAAAACTTTCAAAATTGATGGCAATAATCTGCTCAGATTGAACACCACTTTGCCGTATTTCTTCTTTCACCAATTGCAATACAGTTGACTTACCGGAACGTCTGATACCAGTAATGATTTTTACTTGTGGCTTCCCTATAAAGGGCTTGATGGCTTCAATGTATCTTGGGCGTGAAATCATTTTTTAGGGTTATATCCGCAAAAATAGGGTTAAAATTTAATTTTTTATGGATGTGACCTAAAAAACTTTTAATAAAAATGGTGGTTTGGTGTTTGGTTCGGGAATGATGTGGGGTGCGGTTTGGATTTTGGATGTTATTTGGAGGGCTGGGAGGCTGGGGAGCTGGGGAGCTGGGGAGCTGGGGTTGGGTGCGGTTTGGATTGGGGACGTAATTTGAAGGGTTTAATCGTTTATGCGTTTAATCGTTGTTTTTCGGGAATGTGGGTTGGGTGCGGTTTGGATTGGGGACGTAATTTGAATGGTTTAATCGTTTATGCGTTTATGCGTTTAATCGTTGTTTTTCGGGAACGTGGGTTGGGTGCGGTTTGGATGGTGGATGTTATTTGCGGGGTCGGAAGTCGGAGGTCGGAGGTCGGGGGTTGGTTTCGGGAATTGTCTAGTGCAAGGTGTCTTTGCTCCTTACCCCCAGGTTAAAACCTGGGGCAATTATTTCGGTCGCTCCTACGGAGCTAGTAGGTGAGTGTTTGTGGCGTTATTATAATCATCAACACCCCTACGGGGTTATGTTGCAACGTAAGCGTTGTGGAATCCAATGATCTCAACGCCCCAACAAACCCCGTAGGGGTGAACATGATTATAGAACACAATGATTTCAACGCACCAACAAACCCCGTAGGGGTGACCGTGATTATAGAGAGGAAGTGAGGCAGTTAGGCTGTGAAACGTTTTTTTCGGAATCAACATACATCGTAGGGATGAACATTTTTAGAAGACAGTGCTGTTATAATCATCAACACAACCCTACGGGGTTGATTCTGTGTGTGGTGCTTACAATTTAAACCACGCCCCAATTGTCTCGGTTTCCCGAACTCTCTGCGAAAACCGAACTTCGAGCGTCGCCAACATTGTCAACTGTCAACTGAAAACTTCCCGATTACCTGAATGTTTACTGAACAAAAAAGACCACGAACCAAATGATTCCGGTCTCTCGTAATCTCCACGAATACCGAAAAAGGTTCGGTCTCAAAACGACTAAACGACTCAACGCCTAAAC
Source organism: Cryomorphaceae bacterium (assembly GCA_020832345.1). Classification (GTDB taxonomy): domain Bacteria; phylum Bacteroidota; class Bacteroidia; order Flavobacteriales; family Schleiferiaceae; genus CSBr16-58. Next base: position 2,573 of record JAFIEY010000045.1, read on the forward strand.
CTTAACCCCATTACCCAAAAACTCCCGGCCTTACGAAACCCCAACGAATACCGAAAATAGTTCGGTATTCAAAATTTATAATTAACCTAACCTATCTCGAAAAAATTCGAATGATTTCTGTTGGAAAAACAATATTCTTAACGTATATTAGGGTTAACCTCATAAAAGGGCGGCTAATCGTCTAACCCAAGTACTTGCTATATCCAAAGGTTGAAAAATTGTTTTCCACGCTTAGGTGTTAAAAAAACTGTTCAAAACTGCCAAACTATTGACAGGGTACATGGTGTATTTTGATTCATGTAAACGTATCTTTGTCGATAATCAATATTTGTTACAACAAAATTACCATGAGCGAACCAAAAGAATATGGCGCCAGTAGCATCCAGATTTTAGAAGGTCTGGAGGCCGTTAGGAAACGTCCAGCAATGTACATCGGTGATATCGGTGTAAAGGGTTTACACCACCTCGTTTATGAAGTCGTGGACAATTCTATTGACGAAGCAATGGGCGGTCACTGCGATACCATTGATGTCGTCATTCATGAAAACAACTCTATTTCCGTGCGCGATAATGGTCGTGGAATCCCAGTAGATTTGCACGAAAAAGAAAACCGATCGGCACTCGAAGTCGTTATGACTGTGCTACATGCCGGTGGTAAATTCGACAAGGATTCATACAAGGTTTCCGGAGGATTGCACGGTGTGGGTGTAAGTTGTGTAAACGCCTTATCAACTGATCTTAAAGCTGTAATTTATCGCGACGGTAAGGTTTACCAGCAAGAATTTAAAATCGGTGTTCCGCAATACCCGGTGAAAGAAATCGGTGAAACCCAAGACCGGGGTACGATGATTACCTTCAAACCGGACGATTCAATTTTTATTGAAACCGAATACCAATATTCCATTCTGGAGCAACGTCTTCGCGAATTGTCGTTTCTAAACAAGGGGGTTAGAATCTCTTTGATCGATGAACGTGAAAAGGACGAGGAAGGCAATTTTAGAAAGTCGGAGTTTTTCTCTGAAAAAGGCTTAATTGAATTCGTTGAGTTTGTAGATGAATCCAGAGAGAAAATTATCCCTACCGTAATTCACATGGAAGGTGAGCGGGCAGGCATACCCGTAGAGGTTGCCATGCACTACAATACCACTTTTGCCGAAAATATTTTTTCCTACGTCAACAACATCAACACCTATGAGGGTGGCACGCACCTGACCGGTTTCCGTCGGGCACTCACCCGAACTTTAAAAAAGTATGCCGATGAAAGTGGATTGCTCACCAAAGAAAAAGTCGAGGTGGCCGGTGATGACTTTCGCGAAGGATTAACAGCTGTCATTTCGGTAAAGGTAATGGAGCCACAATTTGAAGGTCAAACCAAAACCAAATTGGGTAACAATGAGGTCTCTGGCGCGGTTGACCAAATTGTTGGTGAAATGCTAACCAACTTTTTAGAAGAAAATCCAAACGACGCTAAAATCATCGTTCAGAAAGTCATTTTGGCGGCTAAAGCCAGAGTAGCTGCCCGGAAGGCAAGGGAAATGGTGCAACGTAAAAATGTCATGAGTGGCGCCGGTCTGCCCGGAAAACTCTCCGACTGTTCAGAAACCGATCCCGCTATCTGCGAAATATTCCTCGTTGAGGGAGACTCGGCGGGTGGAACTGCAAAACAAGGTCGCGACCGAAATTTTCAGGCCATTCTTCCGTTGCGGGGTAAAATTCTCAATGTGGAAAAAGCCATGTCCCACAAGGTTTTTGAAAATGAAGAAATCCGAAATATTTATACCGCTCTAGGTGTAAGTGTTGGTACCGAGGAGGATTCCAAAGCGCTCAACACGGCAAAGCTTCGTTACCACAAAGTTGTCATAATGTGTGACGCGGATGTTGACGGTTCGCATATTGCTACCCTAATTCTTACCTTCTTCTTCAGGTACATGAAAGAGCTAATCGAAAGGGGGTATATTTATATCGCCGCTCCCCCATTGTACCTATTGAAAAAAGGAAACAAACAAACCTATGCGTGGAATGAGAAAGAGCGCGAAATCATAGCGAAAGAACTCGGCGGTGAGTCAGAATCCGGCGTTGGCGTACAACGATACAAAGGTCTTGGAGAAATGAACGCCGAGCAGCTTTGGGACACCACCATGAATCCGAATTTCCGCACCCTTCGCAGGGTTACCATCGACAGTGCAGCAGAAGCAGACAGAGTGTTCTCCATGCTCATGGGCGATGATGTTCCCCCAAGAAGAGAGTTTATTGAGAAAAATGCCAAATATGCTAAAATCGACGTTTAATCATATTCGCTTTAAATAATGAGTCTGCTCTAAAAAGTCCCTTTCTGCCAAAATCTTCCTTGTCGATAGACTTTTGAATCCTCACTTGCTCCGGTTCAAAAATCCCCTCGATTTTGATTGAAATCATTCTTTTTAGAGTGGACGCAATTATAAAAAAACCACTCAATTGAGTGGTTTTTTTGTTTATTAAAAAGTCAATAAAATCCATGTCTTTGAAAGACTATTTATTGATAATTACCCTGCGATTAACCACACCATTCTGACTACGCACCGAGATAATATAACTCCCCGACCTAAGGTTTTCAAACAAATAGTTTTTATTATATTCACCCACAAAGTTCTTCTTTATTTCTAAATGAACTCTTTTTCCGCTCAAGTCCAGCAACTCAATTTCAACATCACCTACTTGCTCTTGAGTGAACCTTAAAGAAAATCGACCTTCATTTGGATTGGGGAAAATTTGAAGTGTATTGGGTATATTATATTCCTCTGTTCCGATATTAAGCACATCTACCCATTGACAATAGGTGTCGGTACCACATTCAGTGACCGCAGTTGCACAAACCAGAAATGAGTTCGCCAGGGGAAATACAAAACTTGCATTTGTTCCGACCGCGCTACCCAGTCCGGAAAAATCCCAATAAACAGTATCTGCATTCCCCGTAAAGGTGAAGTCCCCGGTTAGACTTACCGTATTTGAAAAAACAAAGTCAGACACTGGCATATTGCTACCAGTCTGCAAGGTGTATTCTCCATCTTCTCTGGGACAATTTCTCGATTTAATTCCTATGTTGTAATAATAATAGTAATATGATGGATTGAATGTGTTACCGGTGATTTCAAAGAGGTTGGGATCTCCATAGGGATAAGACGCGCTATCGTCATTTCTAAACAAGCCAACCGTTGAGGATGAATTTGCGCCAAATTCATACTCTCCGGGCGATAGCGTAATGTCAAATGGAATTACCACCGGATCTCCCGGAGTAGAAATCGTAAATGATCTGGAAAATGAATGAACCACCATTTGTGAAGGTAGTTGTCTTATTTCCACATCCAAAGTCCCTGAACTATCCGGGTAAATTGTTGCTTCAACCACATCAACTTCTTGATGAGCTTCAACAATTAAAGAAACACCACTTAAATTTGTAAAATTACTTCCAGACCCAAAAGAGTTATTCTCGGGCCCAACATTATAAACAGAAAAAATACCCGGTAAAGTATCCGCTTTTACCATTACTGTTATTGAAGAATCTACAAATGGGATTACAATAGAATCTCCTGTGCCGATAAGATTGTTATTTATATCAAACCATTCGAGGTCTGGTGATGACATTCCTGCCTCTACAAAAAACATTATCGGTCCGTTTTGACATAAAGCAGGAGGATCAGAGAAAATTTTAATGGGTCCTCCTGGCGGCAATTTTCTTATCTCTATTAAGGTGTCATTGGTTTGATTGCTATCAAGCGCCCAATCAACATAAGCTGATATTTCAACGTTTCTTCCAGCTTTCAAGTCAAACGTTCCTATGACAATAGAATCCGTATTTCCCGGTAAAATTGTATCTGTAAATGTGGTTGAAATGGTGCCAAAATAATCGCCCCCAAAATTTGCGACTACATCAAAATTGGAAGCAGGTAATAATCCGGCATTTTTAACCGTTACCAAAATAACCGAGTTTTCATCTCCGCAAATGTCATTTTCAGGGGTTAAAATTTCCGCCATTTCTAAATCATACAAAATAGGTGTGCAAATTTCAAAGGGCAATCCCCATGTTCCAAATCTACCTGTAGCACAAATTTCACGAACATAAACGCAAACACATTGACCTTTTGGCAAACCGGAAATCACATAATTAGAATTTGAATTTACCGAGGTAATCGAAGTGCCCATTGCAATACCGGGAATAAATCCGCAAGGCCCCCACTCTATTTCCCAAGAAGATGAGGAGCTAGTCCAACTGATGGTAGCTTCTCCCGGAACAACGGTATCCAAAACAAAGTCGTAAACCCCGGTACATGGAAGCGGTGTAAATTGATAGGCACCGGGATCGGGCGGATTGGCTCTGGCAATGCCATCAAAATCCCCGGGAACATCAGCAAGTAAATTTTCACCAATCGATTTTATAGCGCCAGATGTAGGTCTGTTTAAATTATTACCAAAACCACCAAAAAAACCGGGGTCAAATACAAATCCATTACCATCTAAACCCAAAGCCTGCCAATTATTAAAATTATTGACAGCGAAACCAAAATAACCAAAAATAACATTCGTCGAATTTGGTGCATAATATACGTTGTTGTCAAAATCCACACCTGTAGATGAATTTGATATGTAAATAAAGTAATGTGGAGCAGTCCCCTTATCGAGGTATAAGATATTGTTCTTTATTTCTATAAAAAATGAAAATCCTGAAATACTAATTACTCTGCTTGTTCTATTACCGGAATAATTTGGATCTTCGATAACCATCGTATTGTGATAAACTTTCCAATAATTATTTGACAACCCCGAAAAATTTATAGCATTAACTGTCCCTAAATGTTTTATATTGTATATCAGGTTGTTGGATATTAAATTCTCGTTTCCAGCTGAACCAGTTGCCTCTTCCAAATACATTGGAAAACAGCCCATTGTACTTGAGGTATTCCCATTAAAAAAATCATGTAGCCGATTTGCATTAACTTTTGCATTGGTTATTCCCAATGAAAAATAAATCCCAAATAGGGAAGTAATTGTTGTTCTGGTTGCACGGCTGATATCATTATTAGAAATTTCAACGGCATCCTGAGATCTGATATACAATCCGTAATTGTAAAAATCCTCAAATGTGCTATTTATAATTTTATTCCCTTCATTAAAACTGGAAATACCCGGGCCATTCATGGTAAAACCATAATAACCACCTATATGTGTATTTCCATCAAAAGTGTTATAACTACCAGAATTACCTGATGTGATGGCCGATGTTAAGCTTCCACTCATGACTACATTTGAAAAATGCGCTGAACTGGACGAGGTGCTCGTTTCAAAAATACAATTTGAAAAGGTATTGTGATTTGCTCCATTGGTCAACTGAAGCACCCAACCATACGTGCTACCCGTAGCTTCAATTTTTAAATCATCAACATGCAGGTGGTTTGTGCCATTGAGTAATAGGGTGGTTCTGTCAAAGCTTCCTGATGCTGCATAGGAAAGTGTGTTGCCATTTCCATTAATGGTGATGGTGTTTACACTACTCAGACCATAATACGAATCAATTTCAACCCTTTCCAAATATGGACCTGAGCCCGGCACAACGTCAACGATGACCGGGCCGGAAACCCCACCACAAATTAAGGTATCAAAAAATTCATTAAAGGATTGAAAATTTGTAGGGGACGAAGGTTGTAATTGATTGATGGTATAATTTCCTATTAGAGAACTTCCAATAGCATCTACATGGGCTGGTGTACTATACGTGGTAGAGTTCATACAGGTAATTGAACATCTATACCAGATTGAATCCAAAAAAACGACCTTTTCAGTTTCACGCACTGCCCCGGGGATATTTGTCCATGTAACATTATCCGGTGAAGATTGCCATTGGTAAGTTTGACCCAGCCCAAAAGATGCGCCATTTAGGGAAAGCTCTATGGTGTCAGCAATACAAATAGATGAGGATGAAGTAACTGTGGTGCCGGGGACCGGCGGGGAAACACACGGATTTGCGTATGTAAATGTAAATCCTCCATTCCATGCCCTTTGGTCAAAGTAACTTATACCGCCATTTGGAAATGTACCAGCAGCACCAATACCCGCTACATTAGTTGTCAATATAACGCCACCACTGGAAAACACACTTGGCGAAGCGTTTGCCCCCGAATAAGCCAAACTTCCTGTTGAAAGTGAAATGGCAAACCGATAGGTCGTATAAGCAGAGATTACAAAGGTTAGTCCTGATAAAATGGTCAAATTACCCGTTGGTGCAGAAATAGGCGATGATGTTGCGATAGGACTCCAACCTGTACTGGTGGTAATATTCGGCTGTCCACTCATACTTGAAGCTGAATACCACAAAGTGTATTGTGTACCATTTGCACTTGAATCATGACGATGTTGCACATCCGTTATTAAGATTGGGTAATTATTGGTGTTTTCTATGGAAAAGGTTATGAAAAAGTAAGGATGTAGTTCACCACCGTTATATGGCGTGGTTATGGTCGTTTGCGCATGCGATAATGTTGCATAAAAAAACATAACGAACAAAACAACATATTTTTGCAGTAATTTACTTTTCATTGTATGAAATGTATCAAATTAATTTAAACGCCAATCTAACCAGCTCTCCATCTCCTTTAATCGCATAAAAAGCGACCGTTCGGCTGCAATTTTAAATCCAGAAGAAAAAGATACGCGATCCTTACCCTCACGGAATTCTACCTCCAAAGGCGTGGCACCGGGAAATTCGTGCAAAGCTGCATGAAGATTTCCCACGCGGGCCTCGTTTATCCTATTTAACATCAACGAAAGCTTTACTTTTTTAATGGACTTTTGCAATACCTCGCCCAATACTTCCATTCGGGTAAATTCAATGCGGGGATCTCCGATGGAACCATCCTGGCGTCGATATCCCGATAAAACCCGAATGCTGAACAATACAAATGAGGCCTCATAAAGGAAATTGCGATACTTGACATACGCATCCCCAAACAACTTAAACTCATAAGAACCGGAATGATCCATGATGTGAAAAATACCAAATGGTTTTCCGTCTCGTGAACTAGTTCGGTGTTGCACGCCTTGAATCATTCCGGCAAATGTAAACTCCTGGCTACTCACCTGTCGATCCCCTTCTCCCATTTTTGGAAGTAAATCGTTGAGGTTACGGTTGAGCATGTGGATTTTGTGTCTGGCGAAATGTCCAATTTCCAAAGTAAAATCATCTAAAGGGTGACTGCTTATATATAACCCGTTGACTTCCTTTTCTTTGTTCAACAAAACCATTCGATCCCACTCCGGCACTTGTGGAAAAGTGGGGTATTGAATATCGACCTCTTCTATTTCGCCAAACAAACTGGCTTGGGCATTTTGTTGATCGCTTTGCAGCGCTTGACCAAATTTCATTAAAACATCCAAAAAGGGTCTGCCATCATTATCTTCCACAAAAAACGCCGACCTCGGAATTCCAAAATCATCAAAACCGCCGGAAAGCACTAAGTTTTCAATATTCTTTTTGTTAACCGAACGCAAATCTACCCGCTTAATAAAATCAAAGACATCCTCATAAGGGCCATTGGCTTCTCGTTCCTCTATAATATTTTTGGCCGCAGCCTCTCCAACACCTTTTATACCCGCTAATCCGAAAACAATTTGCTTGTCTTTGTCCACGGTGAAATCGAGTTTACTCACATTTACCGAGGGTACACGAACTTTGATTCCCACCGACTTACAGGCCTCCATGTACAGACCCAAAGTCTTGATATCCTTTAGGTTATTGGATAATACAGAAGCGTAAAAAGCTTCGGGAAAATGAGCCTTTAGATAAGCTGTTTGAAAAGCAACATAAGCGTAGCAGGTCGAGTGAGATTTGTTAAATGCATAAGCAGCAAATTTTTCCCAATCCGTCCAAATTTTCTCCAATACTTCCTTTGGATGTCCCTTGGCGTGCGCTTGCTCAATAAACTTGGGCTTCATGGTATCAAGCACGGCTTTTAGTTTTTTACCCATGGCCTTTCGAAGCATATCTGCCTCACCCTTAGTAAAGTCTGCTAAGTGCTGCGACAACAACATGACTTGCTCTTGATAAACGGTAATTCCGTAGGTTTCCCGCAAAATATCCTCCATTTCCGGAAGGTCATAATGAATATCCTCCTCTCCGTGTTTACGGCGAATAAAGGAAGGTATGTAATCCATCGGGCCCGGACGATAAAGGGCGTTCATGGCAATCAAATCCTCAAAAACTGTGGGCTTAAGCTCCCGCAAACTCTTGCGCATTCCCTCGGATTCGTATTGAAATATCCCCATGGTTTCACCCCGCTGAAACAACTCATAAGTTTTTTCGTCATCCAGTGGAACCGCCTCCGGATCAATGGTTTCACCTGTGAGATCTTTTACAATCTCCACGGCCTTTTTTATGATCGAAAGCGTGCGAAGTCCCAAAAAGTCCATTTTAAGCAAGCCTGCACTTTCCACCACCGCATTGTCGAACTGGGTGTACCACAGCTCACTGTCTTTGGACGAAGCTACGGGAATGAGTTGCCGAATATCACTGGGTGTAATAATTACCCCACAGGCATGAATTCCTGTATTCCGAACAGATCCTTCGAGAATTAAAGCTTGTTGAAGCACCTTGGACTCGGGACTGCTTCCTCCTATGATGTTTCGCAAAGCGAGGGCATTGTCCCACTCTTCGGAGCGAACTTTGTCCTTCAACTCTTTCTCAGTCAAACTAAAAAGTTTGGCAAGTGATAAATTATTGGGTACCATCTTCGAGAGGTGGTCTGTATCTTTAAGTGGAAGCTCCATTACCCTTCCGGTATCCCGAATGGCCGATTTGGCCGCCATTTTTCCGTAGGTGATGATTTGGGCTACTTGGTTTTCTCCATATTTATCAATTACGTATTTGATAACCTTTCCGCGCCCCAAGTCGTCGAAGTCGATATCGATATCCGGCAAGGACACCCGCTCGGGATTGAGAAACCGCTCAAAAAGGAGATCGTATTTAATGGGGTCAATATTGGTGATTCCGTTACAATACGCCACCACCGAACCAGCTGCGGAACCCCTACCCGGCCCAACGGAAACGCCCATTTTTCTAGCTTCGTGACAGAAATCCTGAACGATGAGAAAATAACCGGGATACCCCGTTTTGGCAATAATCTCTAACTCAAAATCAATTCGCTCCCTGATTTCATCGGTTAGTTCCGGATAACGCGTTTTTGCGCCTTCATAGGTGAGATGGCGCAAATAGGCATTTTCTCCGTTTTTCCCACCATTTGCTTCATCTGCCGGATCTATAAATTGTTCGGGGATTTCAAAATTGGGCAAAAGCACTTCTCTGGCCAAAGTAAACTCCTCAACCTTATCAAGCACCTCCTGAAGGTTTAAAATGGCTTCGGGCAAATCTGCAAAGGCCCGTTTCATCTCGTCTGGCGATTTAAAATAAAACTGGTCGTTTGGAAATCCGTATCGAAAACCTCGACCCCGTCCTATTGGTGTACTCTGCTTTTCACCTTCCTTTACACATAATAAAGCATCGTGCGCATTGGCATCCTTTTGCTCCAAATAATAGGCGTCATTCGCCGCGATGACCTTCACCCCGTGTTTCTGGGCAAATTCTAAAAGTACCGGATTTACCCGATCTTCTTCGGGCAAACCATGGCGTACCAGCTCAACATAAAAATCTTCTCCAAATTGAGATTTCCACCAAAGAAAAGCTTCCTCTGCCGGCCCTACGCCCTCTTGCAGAATGAGCTGGGGGACTTCACCGTAAATACCACCCGTGGTAACGATGATATCAGATTTGTTTTCCAATAAAACATTACGATCAATTCGCGGCACATAATAAAAACCCTCCAAATATCCCGAAGATGAAAGTCGGGCCAAATTGTGGTAACCGGCTTTGTTTTTGGCGATAAAAACAATCTGGTATCCGTTGTCTTTGTTTTTGTGGTTCAATCGATCTTTGCATAAGTACAACTCCACCCCCACCATGGCGCGGATTGGTTTTGGCAAATATTGCGGATCTTCCTGGACCTTTTTCTTTTCATTGCTGTTGTGTCGTTCCACTGCACTTATAAAATGAAAGGCGCCCATCATGTTTCCCAAATCCGTAACGGCGACTGCGGGCATACCAAATTCCGCGGCTTTACTGACAAGCGCAGGTATTTCTGTTGTCGATTGTAAAACTGAATACTGAGAGTGGTTGTGAATGTGAAAAAACGTAGCATCTTTAAGCACACCAATATTTTCAGCGATATCTGCCTTGGTCGGCCCCTCAGATACGGGCGCTTGAAGTGCTTTACTTTTTTCCTTGAGATTTTGATGTTTTAGTCCATACGGTTGAATCGTATCCGGATTGACCTCACGAAATCGTTGCAAATAACCGGTTTCGGCCTGAAGGGCTTTTTCACCGTAGGTTCCCCTACGCAAAAGTTCAAAAAAGCAACGCGTTGTGGCCTCAACATCTGCAGTGGCATTATGGGCTTCGGCAAAAGGTTTATCAAAAAGATATTTGTGTAATTCTGTAAGTGTCGGCAATTTAAACCTGCCTCCCCTGCCCCCGGGAATTTTGAGCATCTCCGCCGTGGTTTCCGTACAGGTATCCAACACCGGCATCTTGGTGAGTTTCTCGTATGAAATATTTGCACGCACCAATTCCGACCCAACAATATTAACGTCAAACTTTAGGTTTTGACCAACGATAAAGCGACATTTATCAAGCGATTGTATTAAATGATCCAGTGCTTGCTGAACCGGCACACCTTCCGCAGCGGCTAATTTGGTGGAAATACCGTGTACTTTTTCCGCATCGTAGGGAATATCGTAACCTTCGGGTTGAATGAGGTAATCTACATTTTCCAATAGTTGTCCCATATCGTCGTGCAACTGCCAGGCAATTTGCACCATTCTGGGCCAGTTATCAACATCGGTAAATGGCCGATTCCAATCTTTTGGTAAGCCGGTGGTTTCGGTGTCAAAAATTAAATACATTGACTTTCAATTGAAAAGTTAGTGTGACGAGCTAAAAAGGGACAACCGTAAAAATAATAAGTATAGGGTTTAAAATGGAAACGAGTTATTCACAATTTTCAAAAACACTACTTTCTTTTAAATCCTGTACCAAATAAAAATCGTTTAGAAATCCATAGATTTGCAATTGATAAAAACATCTAATGTCCGAACGCCAAATTTTTACGTTAAAACAAATTACCGCTTCCGTTGGCAAAGCCATAGAAAAAGCCACGGGAGGGAGAGGATTTTGGATAAAGGCTGAAATTGCCCAAATGAAAACCGCCAATTCGGGACATGCGTATTTGGAATTGGTCGAACTTCAGAATCAGGTGAAAATAGCCTCCATGCAGGCCATTATTTGGAAAAATGAATTTTTACTAATTCAAAAAAAACTGGGTTCTGATTTTTCCAATGTGCTGCGCAATGGTTCGGAAGTGGTGATATTTGCCAACATTGAATTCCATCAAGTCTATGGAATAAAATTACGTATCACCGACATTGATTTATCGTTTACCCTTGGGGCACTTGAAAAAAGAAAACAAGAAACCCTCAACCGCTTGCGAAAAGAAGGGTTATTGGAAAAAAATCGAAAAATTCCCCAACCACGGGTAATACAACATATAGCATTAATTACTTCCCCGGGATCGGCGGCAAATGAAGATTTTTCGCAGCACCTAATGCAAAACGAACGAGGTTATCTTTTTTACATCGATCTATATCCCGCACCCGTGCAGGGAGAACAGGCTGCGGCGCGGATCACCGAAACCCTTTTGACCCTACCTACAGAAAAGTATGATGCCATCGCCATTTTACGCGGTGGCGGCAGCAAACTCGACCTGGATCCTTTCAACGATTATAATTTGTGTAAAGCTGTAGCCAACTCATCGATACCCGTGCTCACAGGAATTGGACACGAAACCGATTTATCCATCATCGATGTTGTAGCGGGCAGTCCGCACAAAACCCCCACGGCCATAGCGGATTTCCTCATAGACAAGGCACTTCAATTTGAACACCAAATGGCCGTCATGTTTGTGCAAATTGCCCGAAAATCAGCGGAGTGTTTGAAAATAAATGATTTGCGACTGAGTCAATTTCAAAGCATACTGGCGAAATACCCAAAAAGTTATTGCCAGCGACAGCGCGGCGACCTCCACAATTTATCCACCCGTCTAATCCGTACCGCAGCGGAAAGTGTGCGAGAAAAAAAATCCCAATTATCCCATTCTCAACTTCAATTTGTTGGATTTATCAAGCACCGTGTGGAAATCACAGAACCTCGTCGGATTCAGCAATTTTCAGAAAAGTTTTTTGAGCGCATTCAACATCAGTTAACCCTGCGAATCCGTCAAATTTCCCAATTGCAATCTGCTGTTCAACTCGTGCATCCGGACAAAACTCTGGCACGGGGATTTAGCGTAAGTCGTCAAAACGGAAAAGCACTGCGAACTACCTCAGATATTGACCCCGACGAACTATTGCACACCACCTTACACCAGGCTACCATCATTTCAAAAATTCTCAGCATACAAGATAAAAAAACACCATAATATGGAAACACCACAAGAAAAAAAACCTAGTTATGATGAAGCTTTCCAGGAGTTAGAGCGCATCATGGAAGGTTTGCAAAACGACGACATTTCGGTAGATGAACTCACCCATAAAGTCAAACGTGCATCCGAATTAATCGCGCATTGCAACAAAATGCTTCGGGATACCGAAAAGGAGGTTGGCGATATTATTGAGGAGTTGGGGATTTAGTTTTAGACCGAACCTCTTCCTGTATTTGTGGAGATTGCCGAGACAAATTGACAATGGATAATGTGGGCGACGAACCACTTTCGGTGTTCGTGGAAGTTTCGAGAAATCGAGCGTTTTTGGGTAATGGGGTTGAATGTTTAGGCGTTGAGTCGTTTAGGTGTTTAGTCGTTTTGAGACCGAACCTTTTTCGGTATTCGTGGAAGTTTCGTGAGACCGAAATCTTTTGGTCGTCGTTTTTATAATAGCCACCACACACAGGATCAACCCCGTAGGGGTGTTGATGATTATAACAACGCCACAAACACGAACCAAACCAACCCCGTAGGGGTGTTGATGATTATAGCAAAACGACACAACACACACGAATCAAACCCGTAGGGGTGTTGATGATTTTAACAGTACAATGACGGGAAAAAGGGCAACCACAAGGGATTGCCCCTACAACATTCGGTTTCAAAAACGCCTCACCTCCTCACCTCCTCACACTCCAAATTACGTCCGCAATCCAAACCGCACCCAACCCACGTTCCCGAAAAACAACGATTAAACGATTAAACGCATAAACGATTAAACACTTCAAATAACATCCACCATCCAAACCGCACCCAACCCCATTCCCGAAACCAACCCCCCACCCCCCCCCCCCCAAAAAACAAAAACAACCAAAACCACACCCCACCAACAGAAAAAAAAAAAAAACAAAAACAACTAAAACTCAAAAAA
>JAFIEY010000046.1 GCA_020832345.1 Cryomorphaceae bacterium
TTGCTGAAACGTTTGTAAAATTCAATAACGCCTTGTCCTTTAAATGATTCCATGATGTTGTAAATTTTCAGCAAATATAAGTATCAATCTTTAGACCTCAATTTTTTTATTTAAAAGTATATTTTTAGTCTTTTTTGCAAAAGAAAAAGGAGATTTATTTCAGTTACTTTGAATTTTATTTCATCTCGCTTTGGGCAACATGGACTTATAATAATTTAAATTTTTGACAAATAAGTGTGAGAGGTAAATAGTTAAAATTCTCGGGATACCTTGTGGCTCTGCAGTGAAATAATTTATACGAAACGAACAAATGGGTTCAAAAGATTTGTTTATTAATTCAGAATAGCATTTTTTTCTAAACCCTCAATCTCGCCGTCGCAAACGCCCGCTTTACCGTTTCTCCAGTTTTGCTCTCAACAATATCAAATCCTGGAGTAATTTCAATACTGCGGAATGGGGTGGCATCCACGAGTTGCTCCATTTTTTTAGGACTGTACAATGCAAAACCATATTGGATAAATGGCAATTGTTGCATAAATGATTCCAATCCAAAGGTGATGCAAAGTACCCCACCGGGCTTGAGCACCCGATGAATGTCGTTGAGAAGCCGGGCGGGGTTTTCCCAAAAATAAATGGTATTTACGGTAAAAGCTTTATCAAACGATCGGTTTGGAAAAGGCAATACATCGCCATCGTACAAATGAAAGGCAGCGCGGCGGTTTTCCTCTTGCTCCCGGTTAATTCGCCGAGCCTCGTGGTGCATTGTTTCGGAAATTTCCAATCCGGTATAGGTGATGTTCTTTGCCCGTTGGAGCAATTGATCGAGATGGGCGCAATTGCCGTGGCCGAGTTCAAGGACTACATCCTCTTTTTGGAGCTGCAACTGTTCGATGGCATGGAGGGTCATTTCGATGTTCACATCGTTCATCAATTCACCTACCTCCAGGCCGTTTGCGCCGGTCGGCTTACTCAGCTGACGGGCCATTTCTTTGAGTTCTTCCGGTGTCATTGTCATGTTATTGAGTTTCGCAGTGATCCTTTAATCGCTTTAAAAACAACGCCCAATTGTAGGCGCACCACTGAAAGTATTCGGTTCGGGCCTTCCAATTAAAATGACGTAAGGCGATGGCGGTCTTCCCCTGTTTATAGGTCAGCTCAAAGGACACTTCGGTACCCAGCCACTCCTCGTCGGAATCAACACATTCCCATTCAATGCACTTGTCTTCCTCGAGTTCCACCACTTTCATTTTGGTAAGGTATCCTTCCCCAAAATCAAACACATTCACAAAACCAACTTCGGGTTTGACCACGGCATTGGGCGTCCAAATTTGCCGCAATCCGGTTTGGGTGGTCAGAGCGGTATATACCAATGAAGGAGATGCATTGATGTAGTTCACTTGTTCAATGGCTTCCATGGGGTAATTTTTAAGTGCGTAGGTAAACATGGTACAAAAAAATCTATTTTTCGTAAGACAACATCCAGCGGGTTCCGTATTTGTCAACGACCATACCAAACAACCCGCCCCAAAACTCTTCCTTTAATTCACTCATGATTTTACCGCCCTGGGAGAGCTGTCGGAAAAGCGTGTTGATTTCTTCTTCGGTTTTGCAGTTCAAACTGAGCTGGACATTGTTGCCAGCAACAACTTCGCCCTGACCGCACATGTAGGAGGCCATAATGCCAAAATCGCCATTGGACAAAGAAGCATGGAGGGTGTGGTGGTGTACCTCTTCAGGAAAATGTTCCTTCGCGGGGGAATCGGAAACGGTCATTATTTCCAATTCTCCACCAAAAATGGATTGATAAAACTGCATGACTTCTTTGCAATTGTCATTAAAATGCAGGTAGGGTTGGATGGCTTGGTTCATGGTATTGGTTTTAATTTGTTACTAAATTACTTTGAATTGGCTTTCTCCCGGCTGGCCATTTCCTCGATCCATATCGGGGCAAACGGCGACGTACACCCACGGGGCACCGGGTAGTCTTTGTACATCCCGAGGGTATGACCAACTTCGATGGCGCGTGTTCGGTGTTCGTGGTGGTAAATGCCGATGTGGGCCAATGCAAAATTCATGGTCCACTGGGCTTCCGACGGCACTTTAGGCATTTCGCGTTCAATTTGCTCAAGCAACGCTCCCAAATTCAAATCGTTGGCTTCTTTGGCAATTTTACTCGCCATTATGCTCCACGCGGCCCGTAAGGCCCATTTGTTGTCCGATTGTAGCCAGTTCTGCAGAATTTGATCCCTTTCCGGGTGTTTGTTTACGATGTAGGAGTTGAACCAATCGGCGACGTAATCGAAGCTGATGGTTTTCACAAGGCGATGGAGGGTGTCCAGCGAGAGATTATCGGGCTTCCAAAGCAGTATGGCTACCATTTGCGCCTCGGCAATACGACTGTCCCAAAGTGCTTGAACCTGTTCCAAATCGATTTTTTTGGCTTTTTTCGCCACCTTGCGCACATCGCCCATTTTTACCCCAAACTGGTTGTCGGGTGTTGCGCCGTGCTTGATGTTGTGGGTTTTGCGCTTTTCGTTGCCCAAAGCTTCGAGTTCGTTGAGAATGTCTTTTGCCGTCATACGTTATTTTTTTGTCTTTTGACTGGGTTTAAACTGAAGGCCTTCCTCCTCCAAAATCGTTCGCAGGGTGGGTAAACTCGCTTTGCCAATGCCGTGCAAACTCAAAATTTCCTTTTCCGTGTATTGAGCGAGTTTTTCCACGGAATCAATTTGCAGGTAGTGCACCAAAGCTCTTCGCGTAGGCGAAGAAAGTCGGGCGAGAAAGCCGTCTTTTGGCTTGTTTTCCTTTTCGCATGTGGGACAGGTTGGACAATCGGTGGATTTGTAAAACGTGTGCCCCTTTTCACATGTGCGTTGCGTTCGCGTCATCGTTCGTTTTATTTCAAATTAAAATTTGCCCGATGCACCACATCGCCATTGATTTGCAGGGCCAATTCGTGTTGTCCGCGATAGAGGGTTTTGGTGGACATAAATTCGCGCAGCAAATGTTTTTTAGCAATGGTGATGCGTTGGTTCTTTTTCAAATTCAATTTTTTCAACTTAAAAACTTTTCGGCCATTCATTTCGCCTTTTTTATTTTGGAAATGAATGATGTAATCCAAAAGCAAGGTGGTGTTGTCTTTTGCAAGAATATCAAATTCAAACTGCAAATAGTCGTTCATTTTCACCTCCGAAGGCATCGCAAAGGACACGATTTCCATGGGCGGATTGGCCTGGATACCTATGCACGCCAATGCATCGGGCTGTCCTTGTTTGATCAGGGTTCGAAGGGCGTGCTTTGTGATAAAATCCATTTCGTTGGATGCTTGTTTACCGGATTTTTTCCACGCATTCAATTTCGTAAGCACCAAGTCGGGATTGATTTTGGAAATATCATTGAGGTGATTGGCCACCGAACGCGTCACGTAGCGGGTTGTATCGCTGTACAAATTATCGAGAATGGGCATTGACGCCGTCACCGGAATGTCGATTTTTTGACACCATGGCAATTTGGGTCGCGTCCCCTCACTTGCCAATCGTCGAACGTGGTAGTGGCTATCGGTGCTCCATTGCGTCAAAACGCGCATGGTCTCATCGGGAAAGGCATTGATATAATAGCGAATGGCGTCTTCGGCGGAAAAACGGGTGGTGATTTCCTTCAAGGCCCGTAGTGACAGGTGTAGGTGCTCTTCCGAACAACCGTAGGTCGCTACAAAATGTGCGTAAGGTGCATAAATAAAATCGCCAAAATCATCGTCGGAAAGGTTGGGATCGCAAGGTTGCGGAAGAGCGCGAATCAACACATCTACGGCATTTGGATAGGGAGATGGCAGGTGGTGATTCAGGCAGGTGGTGATGTGGTAAATTCTATCCTTCAGCTCAAGGACGGGGAATTTTTCCAGCACATCTGCCGTGAATTTTTCCCTTGTAAAACCCGGATATACGCTTGCAATCTCCACGGCAATTTTATCCACCTTACCGGGATTGAACAAGTGGTCTTTTAGACTGAATTTTTCTTTTTTAGTCATACTTTGATGCGCACTAAATTGCCTTTGCGTTTAACAATATTGCCATAATCCCACTGAATTTGCTTTGATTTTTCCAACCAGCGCTCCAAATCGTTGACATTAACTTCTGATTCATTTCGGTAAAAAATTGAAGCATCTTTGAATTTTTCACCTAGCACCCCAAGATTGGGTTCGTCAAAATCGGCGCCACTCCAAAACATCAAACGAATACCCGGTTTTTGTTTGCTGTACCCCACAATGGGATTCCCGTTTATAAACCAAACGGGATGCCGATGCCAAATCTTGTTTTCCGCCTCCGGTAATTTTGAACAAATTACCCGAGCCAGCAAATCGCAAATTTGTTGGTCGTGTGGGCCAAGACTTTTGTTAAAAGTGACAATTTCGGGGTTCATCAGTACAAAGTTGATTCAGTATAAACTTTGAAATTATTTAAAATAGTATTCCAACCGTTTCGCTGCATTTCAATCGGGTTTTGCGTCTCAGCATCAAAGGTAATAACAACATTTGTCCCGTCCTCATACTTTGTAAATTCCACTTCAATTTTTCGTCCGTCTGTGAGGGTAAAAAGCAGCTTTTCCTCATGGATAATTTCATCGTAAATCCCTTCTAAATCAAATCCCATACTACCATCTTTAGCTTCCATTCGAGCAAAGTATTTCCCCCCTACACGAAGGTCATTACTGGCGCGGGGACAAATCCAATCATCTGAGGGAGAGTTCCATTTTGTGATATGCTTGGGCAGCGTATAGCAATCCCAAACAATATTGGATGTGGCGTGAATCCGTGCGCTCACTGCGATTTTTTGTGTTGATTGCATAACAAACTTTTGTTTTTTATGTTATTCTGCAATAGGTTGCAGTTTTTGTTCATGCAAATGTATAATGCATTTCCTGAAGCCAAATTTGAAATTACGACAACTTGAAGGGGTATTTGCGTCAAATGCAAAAAATAGCGTTTTCTACTTGTACATTTGCAGTCCAATTGAGCAAACAATTTTTTTAGCATCCCCAAATGAAGCACGTTGCCATACTTTTACCGGAACAAGTCAACGTAGCCGGATTCGACAATCCCCGTCAGGGTCTGGTGGAAACCAATGCCTTTCTTTTATCGCAGGGCAGACCACCGGCGTTTGATATCAATATTGTTGGAATTGAGCGGGAGGTGGTTGTCGGAGACGGACTCATCACCATCCGTGCCGACAAAACACTGGAAGAAGTTGATTATACCGACATCGTTATTATTCCGCCCATCCAAGGTGATATTCCAATTGCACTGCAAAAAAACGTTCAACTTTACGAATGGCTTTGTCGGCAGTATCAGCAAGGCGCGCAGATTGTTAGCTTGTGTATGGGGGCGTTCTTATTGGCGCAAACGGGACTTTTAAATGGTAAAAAGTGTGTTACTCACTGGCGGGCAAGTGCTCCCTTTCGACAAATGTTTCCCAAGGTGCATCTTTTGTCCGATAAAATCATTACTGATGAAGACAATATCTGTACAGGTGGAGGTGCATTTTCTTCTGCCAACCTCATGTTATACCTCATTGAAAAATTTGTGGATCGGGAAACGGCAGTGTATTGTTCTAAAATATTTCAAATTGATCCGCACCGTAATTCGCAAACACCATTTATCATTTTCAACAAACAAAAAGACCATGGGGATCGGGAAATTCTGTCCGTTCAAAATTATATTGAGGAGAAATTTACCCTAAAACTTTCCGTAAACCATCTGAGCAACTTGGTCGCCTTGGGTCGCCGAACTTTTGAGCGACGGTTCAAACAAGCGACCTCCAATACTCCAATAGAATATATACAGCGCATTCGCGTTGAAGCCGCAAAAAAGCAATTGGAAAACAACCTAAAGAACATCAATCAAATCATGTATGAAGTAGGATACAACGATCAATCGGCATTTCGAAAGATCTTTAAAAAAATGACTGGACTGTCTCCACAGGAATATCGAAAGCGCTTTACTCATCAAACCAGAAGCGCCATATAAGTCAAACCAAAACCAATTCGCCCAAAACATGTCACGTTGGAAATTATTTAAAGATGCCTTTCTGGGCAAAGAACTCGACTATACCAAAGTCAACCTAAAAACGGCCATTTTCGTTTTGTCCGTCCCCATGATTCTGGAGATGATGATGGAGTCACTTTTCGCCGTGGTGGACATATTTTTCGTGGGCAAACTAGGTAAAGAAGCAGCCGCAACGGTAGGTCTGACCGAGGCCGTCCTCATGATCGTATATTCCGTGGGCGTTGGATTGAGTATGGCCGCCACCGCCATGATTGCCCGTCGGTTTGGAGAGAAAAACTACAAAGAAGCCGGATCCGCCGCTTTTCAATTGATTCTCCTTGGGGGGATTTCTTCGGTGATCATTGCCGTTTTGGGCTTTGTATTTGCCGAGGATATCCTCACCCTGATGGGCGCTAGTGAGGAAGTTTTGAAGGTAGGTGTACCCTATACCCGAATCATATTTGCGGGAAACCTGGCCATCATGCTCTTGTTCTTGATCAACGGAGCATTTCGAGGTGCCGGGCAGCCGCATTTGGCCATGCGTGCATTGTGGTTGTCCAATGGAATCAACATCGTTCTCGATCCGCTACTCATTTTTGGACTAGGAGCCTGGGACGGGCTGGGATTGGTTGGCGCGGCGTGGGCCACCACCATCGGGCGCAGCATTGGGGTGGTTTATCAATTGTACCACCTGCTCAACGGCAAGCACCGCCTCGTCATTCTGCGCGAGCACATCATCGTCAAATGGTCGGTCATTCAGCGTATTGTTCGGATTTCCTCTGCGGGTATGGGGCAGTTTCTCATCGATTCAGTCGCATGGATTGTCCTTATCCGTCTGGCCGCGGGATTTGGTGACGATGCTGTAGCTGGGCTTACCATTACCTTTCGAATATTGATGTTTACCCTTATGCCAGCTTGGGGCTTGAGTTCATCGGCCTCGACTCTGGTTGGACAGAATCTCGGGGGAAAGAAGGTTCGTAGGGCCACCATATCCGTATGGCTTACAGCCAGATATAATGTTATTTTTCTTTCTGGGGTTACCCTGCTTTATTTGGTTTTCGCCCATACCATCGCCGGTTGGTTCATTTCTGACCCAAACGTGATAGAAATTATCAGCACCGGACTTCGGGTAATCGTTTTGGGTTATGTTTTCTTCGGAGTGGGTATGGTTATGATTCAGGCCTTTAACGGTGCGGGTGATACCAAGACCCCCATGTATATAAACATCGTACTGTTTTTATTGCTGGAAATTCCACTTGCCTTTTTGTTGGCTGTTTTCCTCAAAATGGGCATGTTGGGCATATTCATTACCATTTCATTCTGCCATTCCCTTCATGCAGTTGTTTCGATTTACTATTTCAGAAAAGGGTTGTGGAAAAAGGTGGAGGTTTGATTATTTGAGTCTGCTCTAAAAAGTCCCTTTCTGCCAAAATCTTCCTTTTCGATAGAATTTTGAATTGTAACTAACAGTTAGTTCCGGTTCAAAAATTCCCTCGATTTTGATTGAAATCATCCTTTTTAGAGTGGACTCACCATTTAAATAGATAGTTTGAGAGTTTCTTGAAAGTTTCAACAAAATTTTTACTCACACCTACATTCCACTTGGCGTTCTCGGGGAGAATAACAACTAAAATCCCTTTCAATTATGAAAAAGTTTCTAATTTCTTGCGCTATTTTGCTATCGTCTTTGACGTATGGGCAAATTTACAACCAGTTTCAACTTGGTGTTCACGATATGGTAACCAGCAGCTGGTTGCCGGCTTATGCACCGGACTCCATTCTTGTGGAAATCGATACAGTTCCCGGAACACCGTTTCAAGCGGTACATTCGTTTTATATTCAGAAGAGCACGCAAGGCCATGAATATTTTGCGATAAAAACGTTTCCGACAAATCATGGTTTTTATGCCGGATCTAGACAGGTGTTGCTACGCTATCCTTGTGGACAAGGCGATACCATAAAGTTGTTAAACTATTTTGTTGAAGCAACTAACGCAAATAATGATACCATTATTTTTTACGGTGATACGACTAATTTTTGCCCTGGCACAAATCATCCCGGGACTTCGCTATCACCTCCAGCGTACAACATTCACGTAAAAGGTGAGGTCAATTCCTCCGGTCAGATTGACCCGGTCAACGACCACACCTACCTAATTCTTATTGGTGATAACGGTGCAGGTGTCGTTTCTGTTGTGGATTCTGCTATGCCTTCTCCTTCCGGTAATAGCCGCACCTTCAACAACCTAAATACAACGATGCTTTACACCGTTGTCGCAATTCCTCAAGGCTCACATCCGTACCTCTTCCAAAATAATCTACCCACATATCTTGGTGATGAAAGTAATTGGTCGAATGCGATTTGGAATTCAATGCCATCAACCGGAACTGTTTCGGATACCATTACTTTGGTTTCATCCAATTCCGGTGGCGGAAACGGAACTGCCGGTGGAAATGTAAACGGAGGATCTCCACGCGGAACCACCACAGATCCGGTAGAAAATATGTTGATGGTTCTCACCGATTTGTCGGGTCAAATTATCGACTTTGAATTTACAGATGCCAATGGTGACT